>JANMSY010000679.1:0-10377 GCA_031389865.1 Anaerolineales bacterium
ATGATCAACACGAGGCACAGCAACACCAGATAGGGAGCGATATTTTGCAACGCGGGCAGCAGGGCATTTTGTCCCAGCACGGACGAGCGCCAATTTGCTTCCAGGTTTGATAGTGAAACTCCAAAGGCAAGTTCGGTGCCACGCTCACAGTCCACGCCATTGGCGTAGGAGGCCGCGAGATTGAGCAGGCCTGAAGAACCGTAGTTCTCGTGCAGATAGTTGACAAACGACCGGGACTCGGCATACGCCAGAAATGCCCGTCCCGTGTCGGCTGGGAAGGAGGCGCACAGAGATGTTAACGGGATCAAGCCATTGCCCGGTAGCGCGTCCGCAAGCACGCGGTCATATTCCCCATTCGGATAGATCTCTGCCATCGTTGCGGTTCCCTCCCGCAGCCACAAGGGGATATTTATATATCCCGCGCCCACTGCGCGGTACATCATCACGTGCATGAGTTCATGCGGAATGCGCTGCTCCATGAGGATGTTTTGCTCCGCGCCTGGTTCGATCACCACCATCGCAACACCCAGCGCAGGGTCTGCGTGACCCGCCACCCAGTTTTCCCCATGGGGATCCAGCGTGCCCTGCAGATCTTCCAGATTTGCGTAGATAAAAATGTCAACGGGCTGTACGAGATCGACGGCCATCAACCTGCCGACAGAATCCAAACCTGATCGGGCAGCATTCACTGCAGCCTGGCCAAAATCCGTATCGCTGTGATACCAATTGACCCGCACCCCATCCGATTCAAGAGATTGCCAGTCGAAACGGTCATCCACATAACGCATGGAGAACGATTCACTTTGCACTGTGCTTCCATCAGGGAGCGTGAACTGATAACTCCATTTGATCTGGCTGAAGGGGCGCAATATATTCTGGCTCGTGTCAAACCGGAATTCCGTGCTCCCATCTGCCTGCATGATCAACGGCTCAACATGTGTGATAGCCTGTGACTCGTCAAAGATAATGATCGAAACATTCTGGATGGGTGTCGAAGCCTTGATCCTGGCGAGGAATGTGATCTGCTCGCCAAAGCGATGCGCAGCCCCCACGTTTTCCAGCTCGATCCCGGACTGAGCCCGGGCCTGCCGCGCGTTAAACAAAATGGACAGCGCCATCACAACAAAAAGCAGCAACTGTCTTGCAGTGTTCAAATTATCTCCCCAGAAAAACAAGCAGCGGTGTAAGAGTTAGTGGACTGAGTAATGTGCTGATGAAAATGATTGCGGTGACGAGTTTTGAATCCAGTTGATACTCGGTTGCCAGCACTGTCGCACTGACCATGCTTGGCATGGATGCCTCTGTTACAGTTCCCTGCAGCGCATGACCCTGAATGCCAAATAATGCAGCAAACAGCAATGCAATGAACGGGGCAATCAGCAATCGGAGCGAAACGCTTAACTGCATGGCACGAACACTGCCTGAAAACTGAACACGTGTTAATTCGACGCCGAGCAAAATAAGCATTAACGGAATTGTGCCGCCTGCCGCCAGCTCCACAGCGCGGCCAATGGGCGATGGGATCGGGATATGCCCGGCATTAATGATGACAGCAAGAATCACGGCATACATGGTTGGTATTTTTAATAGACCCAGCATGGCTTCCTTGAAATTCATGTGTCCCAGCGAAGCGATCAGTACACCCACGGTGTAAAAGAGAAAGGTTGTTGTGACAAAGTAGATGCCTGCATAGGATAATGCCTGCTCACCGAACGCAAACGAAACAAGGGGCAAGCCGTAGTTGCCCGTATTGGCAAACATGGTTGTGATCAGAATGGCTATCAGTGCCGGGCGTTCCAGTTTAAAGAGTAGCCCCAGGGCAAGGGTAATCAACCCCATCATGAACACGACACATAACGTCATTGCGATCACGCCGATCGCATCGCTCATCCTGAGGCGGCTTTGGAGGAGCAGGTCAAATATCAATACCGGGCTGAACACGTAAAACACGACACGTCCCAGGCTGCGGGCATCGATGTGAAGCAGTTTCCCAAGTGCGAAGCCTGCCCCGCTAAGGAGCAGAATCGGCAGGATGTTGTTTGCGAACGTGGAGGCAAGGACAGGAAATGACATGTATATGACCCAATAGGAAAGGCACGGAGATTATAACGTCTCTATGGAATCATGTCGTTGCGAGCCTTTGCGGGGAGTGGCTAAAAGAATGGGTCCTATTTCTTCCCACCACACACCAGCCCCGGTGGGGTGGTGCCGGGGGAGAACACAGAACTCACGGAGAATGTAGAAGGTTTTCTCTGTGTTCTCCGTGGTGAAACTATGGGGCAAGCCCACACAATTATCCACTCTTCCTTTGGGAGGCAATCTCCACTTTAACGATGCACGTTCGTCGATGAGATTATTTCATTCAACTGGAGATTGCTTTGCTTCGCTCGCAATGACATGTAAAAGAGCCTTGCAAAGGTTGTTCGCAAGGCTCCCATATAAATGCTGTGTCAGCGAAAACTATATCCCTGACCCGCTTTCCTCATCATCTTCAAGTTCAACGAGCTCATCGTCAGGGTCAATCGCCAGCAAGTCCAAGCGCTCGAGGTCTTCAGTGAATGCCAGGTTATCGAGGGCCTCCTCGAGAAAGGCGATCTGCTCATCCTCCTCCTCAAGCTGGTCGAGGAGGCTTTCCAAATACGTGCGGACGTCTTCACCGCCGATCTGTGAAAGCGACCATATGATGGCACTGACAACTTCACCCTCCTCCTCTTCCCCCAGCATGGTTAGCAGCAGCGAGCGTGCTGATTTGAGAGGAAGCTCGCCTGCAGCCTGGACCGCGGCTTTACGGACGCTGTCATTTACACTTACAAGTGCGCGCGTAATATCCTCGTCCCAGCGTTCGTCGGCAGAACGTCCCATGGCAATCAGGGCGCTTATCTGCCAACCTGGCTCTTCGCGGTTGAAGAAGGATTCAATCAAGGTGGAGACTTCGAGGCGGGATGAATACCCAACCGATTCCAAAGCAGCACGGCGGACACGTACGTCGTCTTCACCGGCCGCGGAGGCAAGCAGCGCATCCTCGATCTGACGATAGAGCGTTTCTGGAATTTCCTCCAGTTCACCCAGAGCCACAAACAGGTTGAGCACACGTGCCACTTCGACGCGGACGCCTGTATCCGCTTCGGTCGTGAGCATATCCAGATAGGAAGGGATCAGCTTGGTATCTTCACTCTCGCGCAGCAGACGGATGGCGCGCATCCGCACCTGGGAGTCGGGATCCGTCAGCAGCGCACGCGCCAGGTCATCGAATGAGACAAGGGTATCGCTGTCAGCCAGGGTATCAAGTTCCTCGAGCAGGGTCAATTTTCGGCTGGGGTTGACACGGGGCCAGATATCCAGCAGAGTCTTCAGTTCGAGAGTCCCAATATCTGAAAATTCCCGAAAATAACGACGCGGAAAATCCTTGCGGTCCGCGAGCAGGGCATCCAGGACTTTTTCAAACGAGATGGGGTCAGTATTCATTTAAGGTATCGTAACGGAGATCGGATTGACGAAATCCATGACATTAACGTAGAGCATCAGGAGCAGCAGGAATGCCATGCCCAGGCCGTGAACAAGATTCTCAACCCGAGGGGGGACGCGGCGACGGAAAATCAGTTCGGGCAGGATGAAAATAATTCGTCCGCCATCCAGTGCAGGGAACGGGAAGAGGTTGAAGACACCGAGACTGATGGTCAGCGCGGCAAGCAGTTCAAGCGTCCGGACAGGCTGGTCCACAGGATTGGTGCGGGTAGGCTGAACGTTGTTTGCGTTGTCATTATTGGCTTGTATATCCTTCGAGACGCTTTGTCCGAGTATGTCGAAAATGCCCTTCAAGCCGATGATGCGTCCCTGTTCGGGAGCGATCGTGCCGCGGATCAATTGCGCGGGCAACGCGACCAGCGCCCGGATGCTGTATCCCGTATATTGCACACCCAGGCTCAAGGTTTCAACAGGTGTGACCTTTTGCTTGAACGGCACACTCAGCCCCACGCCGATCATGGCGCGTTTCTCTGATTCGCTTATACGCGGTATGGCAGTAACTTCCACCTGCTGGCCGTTTCGATCCATGGCGAACTGAACAGGCTGATCCACGTTTTGATCGACGATGGCACGCAATTCATCATAGTTGGTAATCGGCTGGTCATTGCCACTGATAAATATATCGCCGTCCTTTAAGCCGGCAGCCGCGGCCGGGCTATCCGCCGTGACAGATGCGACCAGGACACGGCTGGTATCGGGAATACCTACGCGGCTAAAGATGATGCTGTAAATGACCACAGCTGCCAGCAGGTTCATCACCGGACCCGCGAACAGTACCACTAAACGCCTCCATGGGCTGGCAGCTGCCAACCCACCGGGCACATTCGGGTCATTTTCACCCTTCGGACGGACAAAGCCGCCCAGAGGCAGCCAGTTGAGGGTGAAGCGTGTACCCTGCCATGTAAAGAGGGTCAACGCGCCGGGCGTGGGAAGCCCGATCCCGAACTCCTCCACTTCGATCCCGCATAAGCGCGCAGCGATAAAATGACCCAATTCATGGATCAATACCATGCCGCCGAATGCAAGGATAAATACAATCCAGGTTAAAACTGTTTCGCTCATAATGTTTTCCTTCGCGCAAAATTATATCGCCTTTTGAAAGGACGACATGTCATAGTAAGATATTTCTAATACTATACATATGTTGCCTGAATTGGCGCAAAGGCCCCCCACTTGTTCCAATGTCGAATAAAATTACAGGAAAATGACACTGAAATCCCATTTTATTTATCTCACATCCCGGGTCTCAAGGATTATTTATAAAATGTCTGACTCCTGTATTTTTTGTAAAATCGTTTCGAATGAGGTGAAAGCAAATATCGTGTACCGCGATGAACAGGTTACTGCATTTCGCGATATTCACCCGGTGGCCCCAACGCACATTTTGATCGTTCCAAACAGGCACATTGATTCGGTGAGCACGATGGAGCCTGAAGATGAACAGCTGATGGGGCATATCTTCACCGTGGCACGCAGACTCGCAACCGATGAAGCAATTGCGGAGGCTGGATACCGCATGGTCACAAACACGGGCGCAAATGGCGGCCAGACGGTGTTTCACCTGCATGTTCACTTGATTGGGGGACAGAGAATGAAGTACCCGATGGGATGAAACAGATATGGTCTTTACTATCTTTTCGTCAGGGGGCTTCCCTTTAATTTGCTTTTCGGCTGGCTGGAGCGATAGGCATAATAGCCCAGACCTGCGCCGCCGAGCAACAGGAGGGCGCCAAATACCCCCAACGCAGATGACCTTCCCGCTTCCTGCTGATCTGCAGGCTCGCTGACTGTTAGTGTTTTGGATTGTGCGCCAAAATCGATCGAGGCACGGTCACCGGCTTTGACAGCCAATGTGTAGCTCACCAGCATGGTGGCATTGTATTGGTCTGGGACAGCAACGCCAACGGTATATTCCCCCCCAGGGACATCCAAAAAACAGGCGCGCACGGGCTCGAGCGTATCAGGGTCCATGGCGGAAGTGGTATTCTGCGTTTGGGAGTAGGAACCGTTCAAATTCGTAAGACTGACTGCGCCACCATCCACACCAAATTCTGTTTCCTGCCTCAATGAGTCGCCGTTCATGTCATCAAAAAGCAGGACGCAGACTTCCGTTGTACCGCTGACGGGTGTAGCTGTGACCGTTGGCGGCAGGAGCGTGGGAGCCGCGCCTGCAGTGGGAGCACTCAAAGATGCGAGCCCTATCACAAGCTGCTGACCCGGCGTCAGTACGCAGTTTTCATCGAGGCGGGTGTTGAACTGTCGTAACTGGGCGACGCTAATGCCATGTTTGACGGCGACAATGGAGCAATTATCCCCTTCCTGAACAAAATACAAGATACGGCCATCCGGCCCGGGTGTGGCAGTGATGAAGCCCTGCGCGCTCGGAGCAGCGGCAACAGGAAGTGAGATTCCCGCGAATAAAAGGATAACAATGATAGGGATAAAAATGAATGGCAGCCGTGTTTTCACCATTAAAATTATATCAGGAAAGGATTAATGAAATCAGGCGGCTCATTGGGAGTTGCCGTGATTCTGCTAACGAGGGATTGTCAAATCCCGTCCATGCAGGAAATACACTGGCATTTGCCTCGAATCTGGCGGCTGGATTTGTCAATCCAGCCGAGCATCACGGCGATCCCAGAGAACCAATCAGGCGACGGTCACTTAATTAGTGACGGTCACCTGGTTGCTTATGCAATCTGCGTGCTTCAAATAGGGTGGTCTCGATACGCTGCTTCGCAGCTACTCGACCAGCGGCTCAGCGTGATGACTACCTGCCGTATCTCTTCCGGATCTCGGGCAGGAAATATTCATCGAAGAATGCATCGGCATCATAATCGGGTTTCCAGTTCCACTCGGTGCGGGCGAGGCTGTCGTCCACGTCTTCGGGCCAGGAATCAACAATGCCCTGTCGGCGTGGATTCGGATCGAATGTGATGTCTGCACCAGGGAAAGCTGTGCGGGCGCGCTCACGGAACTGCCCTGCCGTAATGGCAAAGGCGGCAATATTATAGACTTCATGATGCAGGTTCTGGCGCGGCACATCCACAAGCATCAACAAGGACTTGATCGCATCCGGCATTGCCATGAAGGAGATCTTTGTATCTTGGCGCACGAAACAGACGTAGGGTTTATCCTGTGCAGCGGCATGCAGCATCTCAGGACCATAATCGCTCGTGCCCCCGCTGGGAAGCGTAAAGGCTGAGATCAGGCCCGGGAAGCGGATCGCGCGAAAATCCAGCATGTGCGGCGGATTGTCATCCAGATGTTTCTGACCAAAGTATTTGCTGTAATATACTCCCAGTTTTTCGCAATACAGCTTGTTGCATCCGTACATGGTGTGAGGCGTATTACAGGCGTCCTCTTTGACCGCGCCCGCGGCATTCTTGGCTTCCACATCTGGCAAACCATAGGCCGCTATTGAACTGGGGAATAAAAACTTGACAGACTTTTGATATTTCTCGGAACGATATGCAGCCAGCATCAACAATTGCATCGTGCCTTCCACGTTGATACGGTGCGCATCCTCGCTCGAAACCTCGGCCTTGGAGGAAAGCGAAGCCGCCAGGTGAAAGATCACATCGAAATCATAATCATAGAACGTTTTGATCTTGTAGACCAGATCCCCCTGTGCGTGCTCCGCCGACATGGATTTGATACTGTCGGGCAACGGAGTCAGATCTGCTGTCACAATTTTGTAGCCGCCCCGTTGTGATAATCCCTGAACAAGAGCCTGACCAATCTCACCGCACGCACCAGTCACGAGCACGAGTTTTTCGGTCATAGAGTCTCCTTATGCTAAAATGAAATGCGACAATATTGTACAACACCTTGTAAAATTTCCTTCATGAAGATTGTCATTATTCCTTTATGAAACTCTTAGTTAACCTGTCGTTGCGCGCGCTTTTTGCGAAGCAATCTCCACATAGGACCGGAGATTGCTTCGTCGCGGCTGCGCTGCTCCTCGCCATGGCCTTGGGTGTGACAGCCTGCCTGCCCCTGGAACCGACTCCGCCCAGCGCGACTCCTCCTCCGACGGAGACAACAGTTCCGACTGCGACCATTGTCTGGTTCCCGCCCTCGGTGACACCTACACTGTTGGACGTTGCCACTCCCAGCCCCGCATCGGAAATGAGTCCCGGCATTGGCGATGTGATCGTCACCGATGACTTCTCGGACGAATCGCTCTGGGATACCGCCGTGTCAGACCAGGGCAGCGCGGTGATCAGTAATGACCGTCTGGCGCTCGCTGTCCAACCGGGAGTTTATCTGGTCAGCATGCGCCGAGACATTATCTTAAGCAATTTCTACGCCGAGATCAGCGCGCATCCCAGCCTGTGCCGCGGGGACGATACCTATGGCATCATTGTGCGCAGGAGCGGGTCATCCTTCTATCGCTTTATCCTGTCCTGCAATGGACAGCTCCGTGCAGAGCGAATTGCAAATGATGTACGTTTGTCGATCCAGGATGTAATCCCCAGCGGAGACGCATTGGGCGCGCCCGGCCAAGTGCGCATTGGACTATGGGCCATGGGTGGCGAAATGAGATTATTCCTCAATGAACGTTATCAGTTCAGCGTTTTCGAACCCACCTTCCCCAGCGGGGGATTCGGCGTTTTTGCACGTTCGGCAGGAGAGAATCCCGTTAGCGTTACGTTCTCAGACCTGAAGGTGTATGAAGTGGACCATGCTCCACCGACAGGAACACCCATGCCGTAACGATTTACGGATTCCGATTTACCAATTACGATTAACCCATGCCCTTCAACAAACTAAACAACCTTGATTCAAAGACCTGGCTCAAGTTCCAGAAGTCATGGTTCATCCATAATCCTCCCCCGCGTAAAAAGGGAGTGCTGGTACATCCCGCCAAATTTCCCGAAACGATGGCGCAGGAATTCATCGAGTTCTTCACCAAACAGGGCGAAAACGTACTCGACCCCATGGCAGGGACAGGGTCCACTCTCGTCGCCGCGCTGCGGGCGGGGCGGAACTCTTATGGCATCGAGCTGAATCCCAAATACGCCGAGATCGCAAATCAGATCATCGAAGAGGAACGCGCGGCACTCGGAGACCCGGTCTCCAGTCTCGAATCTCAAATCATCAACGGCGACGCAGCCCAAATCTCCAGTTACCCATTACCAACGTTTGATTACGTCCTCACCTCGCCTCCCTACTGGGACATGCTGCGCGTCAAAGGGGCAGAGACTCAGAAGAAGCGCCGCGCCACCACCGAGCTCGACGTCCATTATTCGGATGACCCGCATGATATGGGGAATATTTCAGATTATGATGAGTTTGTTGAGAAACTGACGGGCATCTATAAAGGGCTGAAGCCCTTACTACGCGAGAAATCGTACTTAACGATCATTGTCAAGAACGTGAAAAAGGCCGGGAAGATCTATCCATTGGCGTGGGACATCGCCCGTGAACTCGGCAAAACTTATACGCTGAAAGATGAAAAGATCTGGGTCCAGGATAATCAGCGTCTTGCGCCGTTTGGGCTCGGGTCCGCGTGGGTGAGCAATACCTTCCATCATTATTGTTTGCAGTTCAGGAATGAGTGAACGATTTGAAGATTCGCAGCATATCGATTACCTGGCATCTTATATAAACTTCTGATCATGCTTACCCCCTCGGATTTCATCCATCTCCCCTACACGCGCGACCTGACAGAGGGTGGGATCGCGTACGCAGTCCGTTCTCTCTCTTCTGCGGAGGAGACGTCGTATGATCGTCTGCGCCAGATCGTGGCTGAGGTGGCGGTGGAGCTGGCGTTCCGGCGCTGTCTCTCGGAGCAGAACATTCCCTTCGATGTCATAGGCGCGACGCCATTCACGGAACCTGATCGTTATCATGTCTCTTTAGGCGGACGACGATGCAACATCAGTTCCTTTCTCATCACCCATCGTGAAAAAATTTCGGCAATGAAGCGCAGTCTGCAAATAGTGCTGGATGCCCCCGCGCTGGTACCCTCTGACCAGAACGCGGGAGAGGGACATTCAGACAGCAACATCTATCTCTTCGCGTTTCTTTCCGGGTTGATCGCTGCTTCGCAGGACGAGCTGCAAAAAGTGGTGACCGCAAACCTGCCTCATTATTTGATCCACGCCATGCCTGATTTGTGGGCACGCCCATTGCAATGGAATCCGCTTGGGGCGCTGGTCTTGAAGTCGGATTCAGAGCAGAGTCAGATCGTCGAGATTGGCGGGCAGGACGCGGGGCGTGAGATACGGTCGCTGAGCGTGGAGCTTCCCCCGCATGGGCGCATCCAGATCGATGACAGATTCTTTTCGCTGGCGTACGTTCATTCGAAATCAATTCCGAATGCTCGCATTGGCATCCACAGCCCGTTGCGCAGGGAAACATACATTATCAATCCACTGGACTGGGGTAATATTTGGGTCTATGGTATCGCCATTCTACTGGCAGGTTTTTTGACCCGCGAAGAATTCAACAGACGGGCGCGTTTTGTTCATGAAGGCGCGCGTGTATTCCAATATGAAAAGACGCCTACAAAAACCCTTGCTGTAAGCGTCTCTGACCTCAAGCCATTATCTGAGCTTTTCGAGCGTGTGAGGGAATGGCACACCAGGTAAATCAAGCTGCCAACTTTTTATGATATGTCCTGCTGAGCGTGGCGAAGTACCCTGATCATCGGGTGCAGACCCAATAATCCTTTAAATGGCAGCAACCTGGTTTAATTACTAACTCACCTTACGCAGTTTATGTCTTTTAGTATGTCACCCTGAGCCCTTCGGCCCGGCTCAGGATAAACTCCGCGAAGGGTCTCTACGATAATCTCAGAGATTCTTCGCTCCGCTCAGAATGACATTGCGTAAGGTCACTTAT
>JANMSY010000687.1:0-12068 GCA_031389865.1 Anaerolineales bacterium
TTAAGTCTATCAAACGTGCATAAGATTCCTGTTAGCATTTTTTCAGGCTTCGAGCCGGCCCTGCATCCAGGCCATCGCCTCACCTGCGGATGTGTTTTGGAGACAGCCCAAAATCCATCTGATAGATCAACTCTGGATCACGTGGGTGGCAGGAGCCTTGTAGGCGGTTCAGCATAATCGGATTTGTTGCCGCGAGTTCCGTGCATGTTTGCAAGAAGGAAGGTTCAGGTGTCATTTTAGCGAAACAGGTCCTGATCTTTGGGGCGTATCAATTCCTTGAGCGAACCTTCGCGCAGCGGATACGGGAAGCCCCGTACGTGGATAACGGGTGTGCCTTCCGATGCCTGTCCCATCACAAGTGAGGCTGCCGCGGCGAGTTCATCTGCCACGCCCACCTGTGTAATGCGCAACGTGAAATTGAAAAGGTCTGATCTGCCCCGTAGATCTTCAAGCGCGGGCATGCCTGCCAGGCCGATCGCAACGCCAACCGTCCCATTGCGCCAGGCGCGTCCGTGTGAGTCGATGATCAGGATGCCGATCCTTTTCCCTGTTTTGAGATGAATGCTGCCCCGTATCTTTTCTGCGGAGAGGTCTGGTTTTGCAGGAAGGAGCAGGACCCACTCCTCTGCCGAATCTCCCGCCCCTGCCACATTGGAGTGATCGATGCCTGCATTGGCACAGACGAATCCCAGCTTATGCTCGACAATGATGGTGCCGATGCGCGTGCGCAGTATTTCATTACTCTCCTGCAAAATGAGTTCGACGACGCGTGGGTCCTTGTCTGTTTGTCCTGCCAGTTCGATGGCGTGTTCTGATGGCGTGATAGTAACAAGATTAACTGTGCGCCCTTCGGCTTTGGAAACGACCTTCTGCGCAATCACAAGGATGTCATCCTCTTGAATATCGATCTTGTTTTGCTCAATAGCGTTAACAATAAGATCCGCCAGGTTGTCGCCATGGCGGATAAGCGGAATATGGTGTATAGGTGTCAGTATGAGGGACATGTCTGCGATGTATGAAGCCTACAGCTCAACCCGTATTTCAGGCGGGGCGATGGACGCTGGTCACCTTAATGCCCGCGTGAGTGGAACCATACTGCTTATTGATGTTGATCAATACGCTGGTCAGCCCTTCGACGACGACCGAGTTCTCGATGGGACCCGCGTCCCAGCCAACCAGACCCGCGGCTTCGACGAGCTTGATGGCTTCGCGGCGTGCATCCTTGCTCGTGCCTGTGACCAGGACATCACAATCCACATCACCTTCACCCAGCAGGTGCTCATGCGAAATGTTCTGGAACGCAGCGACAACTTCCACGCCCTCACCCACGATCGCCTGTGCTTCCTGGGCTGCGGAGCCCGCCGCCGGCATCTGTACTTTGGTCACCTTTGGCGGCACAAGCGGAACTGTCACATCAATGAGAAGTTTGCCTTTAAGCGATTCTTTCACGCTTTCGAGCGTGTCGCGATGCGCAGCGTAGGGAACTGTTAAAACAACAATATCAGCCTGTTGGGCGGCTTCCTGGTTGGTCATACCCACGAGGGAAGCTGAACCATCCAATAATTCCATGACCTGTCCCGCAGCCGTGACTGCTTTCTCTGAAGCACGCGACCCGATCAAAACCCGATAGCCTGCCTTCGCCCAGCGATAGGCGAGTCCTTTTCCTTCCTTGCCTGTTCCACCCAGCACCGCGATGGTCTTCATTAAGGTTTCGTTATCCATGTAAGCTCCTTTTATAAAACCTTTGCAACTTCCTTTTGATATCTTTCCCAGACTTTGGGAGCGATCTCGCGGGCCTTTGCTCCGATCTCTTTTTCATCGAGTGTCAATAATTCACGATCTTTCATGAGTACATTGCCGGCGACCATTGTTGTAGTGACCATACTCTGTTGAAATCCAAAGATAATGTGCCACGGCAGATTCCCGCTGGTGAGCGGCGTATTGGGGTGATAATCTACAAATATAATGTCCGCATATGCGCCGGGAACAAGCTGGCCCATGGGCGCATCGGGGAAGAAGACGTTGGTCAGTGCGGCATTGTTGTAGATCGCCATTTGCTGGACATCATATCCGTTCATGCGACGCGGGTCGCGATGCTCCACTTTGTGGAGAAGATAGGCTGTTTTCCATTCATCCCACATCGCATTCGAAAAGCCATCGTTTCCCAAACAGACTTTTATGCCAGCCCGCAACATGGATTCAATGGGCGCGACACCGACACCATTGTTCATGTTGGAGCGTGGCTGGTGTGAGAGCCAGGTTCCTGTTTCAACGAGAATGTTGATCTCACGCGCATCGAGATAGACGCCATGGGCGGTGATGGTCTTCGGACCAAGAATTCCATGTTTGTGCAAACGGTCAATGACACGTAGTCCCGTTTTATTGAGGCTGTCGTACTCGTCCGATTCGTGTTCGGCGGTGTGGACGTGGAAGCCAACATCCTCGGGCACGGATTGGCGGCACAGGTCCAACGATGAGTCTGAAAGCGTCAACGCGGCGTGCAGGCCAAAGGTCCCTGCGAGAAGGGGGCTCTTCGTCCGTTCGAGGAAGCGCACGTTTTCCGCAATCCCTGCTTTCATTTTTGCTTCACCATCGCGGTCGGTCACCTCGTAGCATAGTACCGCGCGCAGGCCGGATTTCCCTACGGCATCAGCGATGATATCCAACGAACCGTCGATCGCATTGGGTGAGGCATGGTGATCAATGAGTGTGGTGGTACCGTGCCTGATCGCATCCACGAGGCAAGGCAGGACGGAGTACTGGATGCTTTCCGCGTCCAGCGATCGATCGAGCGGCCACCATAACTTTTGGAGTATCTCAGGAAAGTCTTTCGGCGCGGGCCCAGGGATGGCCATGCCGCGCGCGTACGCTCCATAAAAATGAGTGTGTGCGCAGATGTTCCCGGGCATCACATACTGCCCGCGCGCATCCAATTTTTCTTCATTGGGATATTTACCGAGGAGTTGGTTGTTCGGGCCAATATCCCTGATGCGGTCGTTCTGGATCAGGATTGCATGGCTTTCGAGAATACGGCACTGTGGTTCCCATGTAATCAATGTTGCGTTTGTAATGAGCATGTCAGCCTAAACCATATTGATGAGGATGTGGGATTTTGATTCCGTTTGCGGCGATCTCCTCAATTGCATAAAACGACGCTTCGCGCACTTCGGGGTCTTCACCGTACATTCCATGATAGAGTGCTCCGAGAATGCCATCGTCGGCGATGCGCTTGAGATAAGGCAAGGCAGCCAGTCGTTCCTCTGTGTCGCCTTGTTTAAATGCGCTGAGCAATACTTCGGTGGCGGGACCGCCGCGCGGGATACCCATGCCTTGTTTGCCTGCGTACTGGATCAGCCACGGTGATTCAGAGGGAGCTTTGAGTTTATGCGGCACACGCGGGTCAGTGTGTGCCATTTGTTCAAGGTATTGGTTTGCAAGGTTGCGAACCGCCCATTGGTCGTCCTCCACCTGCATGTGTTGAAGTGTTTCCATGGCCCAGGGCTGTTCGACGCGTGAAAGTCCATGGACAACCGCACGGCGCAACATGATGTCTGCAAGTGTTGCTCCTTCCTTCAGCATGGCATGTCCTTCCGTCGGGTCGTTTGCCATGGCTTCCGCGGCGGCGCGGCGCAGCTCTTCATCACCTTGCAGCAAGGCACGAGCCACTGCTTCGAGAGATTTTTCTGTGCTAATCGCTACCAATGCGAGACACGTGGCGCGTCTCACCGCGCCGGACGGGGCTTGCAGGATTTCCTCAAGCGCATCCACCGCTTTGGGGTCGCGCATGGCACCACTTCCCAGCGCGGCAAGCGGAAGCAGTTCAAATGATCTTGAACCCAAAAGTTGACGGAAGAGAGTGGCTGCGCCTGGGTCGTCGCTGCCAACGAATGCTGCCATGGCTTGCCCTCGCAGGGCGATGGGTTGTCCTTCTGCCTGAAGGACAGACAGGAGGGATGCAAAAACTTTCGAACGCCATGCCACATTTCTGGGAGCATCCCGCAGCCAGCGTGCCACTACAAAAGCCTGCCACTGGAGAGGAATATCCGATTCTTTTAACAGGATATCTGCCACTGCCGAAGCATCGCCGCGCGCCGCAAGATAGTGCAGTGATAAAGTCTTGCCATCCCATTCGGGTTGGGCGAGCAGGGTTGTATCTGCATCGTTATCGCCGATTGCCTGCCCCGCAAGATAACCGTTCAACACGGGATGAAGGAATCGCATTTTATTGTTCGGGTGTAAGACCAACAGTCCGCTATCGGCCATCTTACTGAGCAAGCCATATGTTGGAACCGCTTCACCGGCTTTTGATTTTTTGATTCGTATCTTCTGTGAATCGGTCAGGGGCACACTGGAGCCATCCACTGTTTTGGTGACGGTATCTGCGCCATCGATAGGTTTGTCTTCGACGATGTCATATTGCTTGACCCAGGCGCGTGCCTTGCGCGGATCGAAGATAGGTTGGGACGTTAATATCACTTGCATTGCCAGCAGTTCGAGCGCAGCAACAGGGGTTCCACTGGGCGCGAGGCGGCGAACGTGGGTGGCGATCGCGTCGAGCACGCGCGGCCCGAGGCTGTCGCCTGCGTATGCGCCCCAGACCTTTAAGGTCAGTTCAAGGGGAGTAAGACCATGATTGTCCAGTGAAAGCCAGGTATTGAGCAGGATGGGGTCCAGTTGCTCAGGGCCTGTCTGTGACCAGGCTTCCAGGGCGACCGTTCGTGACCACAACTCTCCCCATTGCTCAATGAAGTGTGCGTTCTTACGCGCCTCCCAACCGATCAACGCCAGTGGGCTGAAGCCGATTGAGCTTAACCCGCCCAATTGACCCATACAACCTGTGGTTACTATGCGTACCCTGGGATAGGCCACGATCAAAGCCTTAAACCAGTCCACCGTATCACGTTGTGACTGCGGCTCAAGTTCATCGAACCCATCTATCAGTACCAATGCCTGGCCATCCTTAAAAGTCTGTTGTATGAAACCGGGCAGGCGTCTGAGATCAAACATGGGAGCACGTTCGCTTACGGCGTTCGTGATGATATTAGTTGGGTCTTTGGATGGGTCAAATGGGAGCTGCAGATCTGCGACATGATACAGGTACGGAACTGCACCCGCCTCCACACCGGGCTCCAGCCGGACCTGGAGGTTGGCCGCCATGGACGCCAGATGTGCCAGTGCGACAGTTTTTCCCATTCCTGCGGCGCCCACGATAACCAGGTTTGAACCACCTTCCACTGCCTGTGCCAGACTTAATGTGGGTGCCCGATAGATGGCAGCAATCTCGGGCCAGGCCGGCATGTAGGGAAGTGTCTGTGAAATGATATCTTCCGGTATGGCGATCACGCCCGGCTCCACGCGTGCCGGCGGGGCAATAAGACGGGGCTCCTGTAGGATCTCATCGAGTGAAAACATGGAGGATGCCAGATGCATCCCCTGTGCCCGCCGCAGTGTAATGCGTCGGTGGTTATCCTCGAGACCGCTTGTACGCCGTACCTGCGCGGCTGCCCGCTGCTCTTTGGCCCCCTCCCGCCATTGCAGCAACAGCGGACGAATGCGTGCAAACAGCCAGGTGAAGAGGATGCCGGCGACAAAGCCGATCCCAAATGAAAGAGGATCAAGCAGCACGGCTACTTCCGTTTCTGGTGCTGAGGGCTGGATGAAAATGAATTGAAATCAGGCTTAATGGAAGCATGTCAGTTCGCAAACAGGATACGACCACAGGATGGACAGTGAAATAATTGACTTGCTGAACGCGCGCTCTGCTGCAGTGATTGCCTCAGCATAGTGCCACAGGACGTACATGAATCATCACTGATCGTTGTGACAGCAATTCCCCTTCGTTGCTGGCGGAGCTGGTCATAGATGTGGATGGTAGCGGTCTCTATGTCTTTCATGACCGCATTGCGCTCTGAAAAGTGTCGTGCCATATCCTTATTCAACGCATCACTTTCCTGAGTCAAATCGCGGAGTTGCTCACCCCGATTCTCCTGGATGTGTTCCAGGTCGGCGTTGGCGCCCTGCATTTCCTTCTCGACAGTTTCAGCAATATCCATCGCTTCGAGCTGGCGTTCCTCAAGCGTTTCAAGATGCCGCTTGAGTGAAGCAACATCCTTTTGTAGATCCTGCAATTCCTTGGGGTTGTGTACCAGCCCACCATACAGGCTGGCTTCTGTTTGCTGGATTTTAACACGCTGTTTTTCAACTTCCAGTTCGCTTTGTTTCAGTATGCGTTCTGCGTTCCTGAGCTTTTCTTCAGATGCCAAAAAACGATCATTGACGAGACGCAGCTCCGCGTCATTTTCCAATGTCTGCCGAATCGCCTTTAAACGCGACTGGACCTGATCGATACGACTATCCACCTGCTGAAGACGATACAAACCCAGTGCAGCGCTCATGGTGTGATTATACCCTTGGGGACATAAAATATACGATTTCCACTATTGAGTGGGGATGTTATAAAAATTGTAGACGGCCTGTGACATCTGAGCAAAGAGAGCCGAAACCGGGTCCCATACCGTCTGCACCTGGTGATAGGCATAAATCACAAGGACATAATTTCCGCCGGGCGTGTACACGATCGCCGCGTCGCTGATGTTTTGGATGACGCCCGAGGACGGCTCGCTGATCCAGCCATGTTTGTGCGCCACCTGGGTCCCTTCAGGTACACCTGCTTCGATCAATACGCCGATCTTGTCTGATGCCAGAAATACGATCATCTGCTGGCAGATCCGGCTGGTGATCTTATCGGGGAACGCCGCGATCAATGCACCGCCACCGGTCTCTGCACACTGATAGACGTCTGCCAGCAACATGCCGATATCTGATGGCGTGGTCTGGTTGAAGGAGTCGGGGTCGGTGAACACATCTCCGCGCTGGTTGGCTGGCGTGTCTACTCTCTGCAAGAGTGGACAGGGGTTCTCGGGGCTGCAGAAGAAACCCGCAAGGAAGGTGTTTTCCAATCCGATTTTCCGCATGTCTTCCGTCACCACCAGCGGACCTCGGAGGGCATCCAGTCCTTCCATCAGCCTGTCGGCTGGCGGGTTTTCCGAATTGCGGATCATGTCCAGGACGAGGCTGGATGTTTTTTCATCCAGGGCGCTTTCGCCATACTTGATAAAGTAGGAGATCATGATCGGGATTTTCACCGTGCTCGAGGCCGTGAATGCCACATCCGGGTTGACGGTAATCAATTCGCCCTTATCCATTGCAAAGTGAACTTCCTGTCCGTTTTGCAGATCGAGCAAATAGACGCCCATCACACCATCGAAGCCTGCAACAGTAATATTTTGCTGGAGCAGTATTTCAAGGTTTTGCATGGTCGGACGTGCTGCTGCACTGCGCTGGAACGAAAGCACCACCACACGATTGGTGGGCGAGCGCAATGTGTCTTCAATCAACCTGACTGAACGCTCAATGTCGAGCACCTGGCCTGTCTCGCCGGGTGTAAAGGATGTGCTGCCCGGAACCGGCTGCGCGGGTGTGGACGGTTCGTCGTAGCGGGCGGAAATCTCATTCTGCAAATAGGCTCGTAAACGTTCTTCCGATAGGGTATCGATTAACGGGATCTCGACGGTGTCAGGATCACGATTCCATAGATAGTTCCAAAATCCGCCCCAGAAAGAACCGCCTGTCCGAGCCAGGTCTGCAGCGGAAATCATGCTGTCCATATCCAATTCAAAGCCGACCACTGTGGGATCAACGTGGATGCGTGCCTCTCCGTACTGTACCTCAATAGGTGATGAGTAGACCTGTAATACGCGTTGCGACGCGATCTGCGGACCCACGCCGCCAACCTGCACACCGGCGATCTTCATGCCACCGGGGTAATTGTTTCGTTGACGACTGAAACCGATCAGGGATATGACGACCAATATCACTGCGATGGAAAGGATTGCGATGGATATACCGCGTAAAAGGGGAACTGAGCTGCGATTCCGCAAACTGCCTCCAAAATATGACAAATATCGCAAAAAAGTATAACACACCCATTTTTCCCTTTGTGCTAGAATTAATTTGTACCCTGCGCAGTCTGGCAGGCAAAATTCGATGGCAGGACGGGACGATGTTACGCTCATTTCTGATCTATCTTTCCAAAGCCGCCTGGGCGCAAAAACTGGTGACGAGTTGGGGGGTTGCGTGGCGAGCCGCCTCAAGATTTGTAGCTGGGGAACGTGCCGAAGATGCAATACGTACTGTGCGTGAATTGAATGCCAAAGGGATCAATGCCACACTCGACCATTTGGGGGAACATACTTCCACTGCTGAGGAAGCCGCAAACGCCACCGAGGATATTCTTGTAATTTTGGATGAAATCGATACAGCAAAAGTGAGAGCCAACGTCTCGATCAAGCTGACTCAGATCGGCATGGGCCTGGACGAATCCATTTGCCGCCAGAACCTCATGCGTATCTTAGAGCGGGCAAGGCAGCACAACAATTTTGTGCGTATTGATATTGAAGATACTCCCTATACCGATATCACAATTTCAATATATGAAGCCATGCTCGAGCGCGGCTTCACAACGAAAAACATGGGGATGGCAGTCCAATCCTATCTGTATCGTGCTGAAGCGGATACGCGCGCTCTGCTGGAAAAAGGCACGCGCATCCGTTTGGTGAAAGGTGCCTACCAGGAACCGGCCGACAAAGCTTACCCGAAGAAAGCCGATACAGATGCGAGTTACGATCTGCTCACCAAGATTATGATCGACTGCGCACACCAGATGGAAGACAATAAACTCAGTGCTGATGGACGCATCCCGCCGATCCCTGCAATTGCTTCGCATGATGAAAAGCGTATTGCCTTCGCAAAACAATATGCTGCAAAAGTTGGCCTGCCCAAAGAGGCGATCGAGTTTCAAATGCTATATGGTATTCGCCGCGATCTTCAGGAACAACTTATAAAAGAAGCGTTTCCGGTCCGTGTCTATGTTCCATTTGGCACACATTGGTATCCATACTTCATGCGCCGCCTGGCAGAACGGCCTGCGAATATATGGTTCTTTGTTTCCAATTTCTTTCGGAAGTAAAAAATTAACAAGTGGAATCGTAAACATGTAGACAGGTCTTGGCTTGTCTACATGTTTCCCGTATCTCTGTGTACTTGTTATCTTGTTTTCTTGTTTACCTGTCTCCTGTTTCCGTTTACAATTCCCCAATGTCACCCCTTGCTCTTGTCACAGGCGCAGCACATCGGCTGGGAAAGGTCTTCGCTCTGACTCTTGCGCGGCACGGATTTGACATCCTGCTCCATTACCATCATTCATTGGACGCGGCCCTTCAAACCAAGGCGGAAATTGAATCTGTCGGAAGACGCGTCATCCTGGCCCAGGCGGACCTTACCGACCCTGCCCAGATCCAGTCTCTACTCTCCAATCTCGACACTCTCAACGTTTTAGTCAACTCCGCAGCATTTATGCCCAGTGGAAGCGTGGACCAGCTTTCCATCGAAAACTGGGATGCATCTCTTGACCTGAATGTGCGTGCTCCATTTTTGCTGGCACAGCAAGTTTCTCGAAAAATGACCCATGGCGGACTCATTGTCAACATCACGGATGTAGGTGCACAAAAGGCATGGAGTAAGTATCCGTCGTATACGGTCAGCAAGGCCGCGCTCGAGTCGCTGACAAGGATTCTCGCCCGCGCTCTGGCGCCCCAAATACGCGTCAACGCCATTGCTCCGGGCTTCGTCCTGCAATCGGACATTGTCCCTGATGAGGAATGGGAGCGGCTCATTAATCGGGTTCCGCTCAAACGTCCCGCACGAACCGAAGAGATCGCATCTGCCCTCGAATTTCTAGTGATGAACGAGTATATTACGGGTCAAACCATTGTTATTGATGGTGGATATTCACTCATTTAATCCATCGCACTGCACGTGGTCAAAGTGTGCTGCTGGAGGAGAAGCTTCATATGTCCGAAATTACTGAACTTGCCGAAAAACTCAAAGCTGAAGGTGAAAAGTCTTATACCGTATTTTCAAACCTACGTGATGAACAATGGCGTCAGGAAGTCTACACCGAAGGGACAACATGGACGATCGCCAACGTCCTTTCACATTTTGTCACTTCCGAGCGCGGACTGATCAAGCTCTTCGAGCAGATCCGTTTGGGCGGTACCGGTGCAACGGACGATTTCTCCATTGACCGCTATAACGCCGCCATGCAGGAACGTACCAGGGAAGCCAATCCGCACGAAATGCTCGAGCAATACAAGGAGGTCCGCGCGAATTCGGTTGCCTGGGTTTCAGGCTTGCAAGAATCGGAACTCGAGATGATCGGCCGCCATCCCTTTCTTGAAATGACAACGATCCGTGAAATGATCAAACTGCTATATATTCACAACCTGACTCACTATCGTGATATGAAGAAAGTATTGAAATAGAGTTGTACTCCCATATACAGGACCTGCCTGAATATAACAATTAACGGATCACTGATCACTGGAAACTAATTCTTATGAACCTTCCTCCTTTCAAACTCGAACGTTACTTTGCCAAATACGAATTCAACACGGAATTCCTGCTCTGCTCCTCAGACTGTGAATCGATGTCCATAGCGGACCTACTCGCCTTCGAGCCCGATGCCGCAGAGAAATTTCAACAGGTCTGGCTGGGCTACACCGAATCACAGGGCAGCCCCGCCCTGCGTGCCGAGATCTGCAAACTTTACAAAACGATGCAGCCCGAGGATATCCTTGTCCACACGGGGGCAGGGGAGGCCATCTTCCTGTTCATGTTCGCAGCCTTCGAGGAATATGACCATGTCATCGTCCATTCACCTGGATATCAATCGCTGGCCGAAGTCGCCCGCGCTGCGGGCTGTGACATTAGTCCCTGGATGGCGCGTGAGGAAAACAACTGGGCACTCGACCTGGATGAACTCAGTCACCTCATGCGCAGCAATACCAAAGGCATCATTATCAATACACCGCACAACCCGACTGGTTATCTTATGTCGCCAGAGGATTTTGCTGCGGTGAATAAATTTGCACAGGAGAATAATCTGTTGTTGTTCTCAGACGAGGTCTATCGCGAATCTGAATATGATCCTGCAACCCGGCTGCCCGCCGCCTGTGACTTTGGCGAGCATGCCGTCTCATTGGGTGTCACTTCCAAAACATACGGACTCGCAGGATTGCGCATCGGATGGATCGCCACAAAGAACAAAAGGATTTACGACAGGATGGCATCGCTCAAGGACTACACAACGATCTGCAATTCTGCTCCGAGCGAATTTCTTGCCGAAGTCGCCATGCGCAACAGACAAAAACTTGCCGAGCGCAACATTGGGATTATCAAAAGTAATCTGTCTGTGATGGATGACTTCCTTGCCCGCCATGCAAAACTGTTTTCATGGGTACGTCCGCAGGCGGGCTCGATGGCATTCCCGCGTTATCGCGGCCGGGATGTGGAAAAATTCTGTGAAGACCTGGTCAAAAAGGCTGGTGTTCTGCTCCTGCCGGGTTCTGTGTATGATGACGCGCGCAACCACTTCCGCCTGGGGCTGGGACGAAAAAATCTTCCACAGGCCGTGGAGAGGCTGGAAAAATACCTTTCAACGTAAAATAGACATTAACGGAAAAAGTGTACCTACCCCGTCCCGAAGGTTATTTTTCGGCTACGATGGGTGTGGAACACAAACCTTCGGGACGTTTTTCCTTATTATTGATAAAGTTTAATGGCTGGTTTCAATACATCCTCGCTGCAAGGCTTCAAGGTACTACACCAGCGCAGTACAATCAAATAATCGCCAATCGGAAATCATAAATTGAGAACTCTCCTCCGCCTCATCCGCCCTCTACACCTCCTCCTCGCCGCGCTGACCTTTTCTCTTGGCGCGAGCATTGCCAATTACCTGGGCAAACCGTTCCGAGCCGATTCCTTCTGGCTGGGTCTCGCTGCGATCCTGCTCGCGCAAATGAGCATGGCTCTGCTGTCTGAAGTCTTCCGCCTGGATGCCGAGCCGCTTACCGAGAACGAGACCCGCCCTGAAAGGGCAGTTCTCAGGAACAACGCTTTATATATTTCCATCTCATCGCTCACCGCCAATGCGGTCGTTGCATTTATCC
>JANMSY010000049.1:0-11826 GCA_031389865.1 Anaerolineales bacterium
CCGCCGCATCTTCTGATACGGCGGTGTTTTTATTACCTCGACTATGAAAACTTAGATCCACTCGGTAATATCTAGGTATTTCACAAAATCTAACAGATGCGCCGTGTGACCCTCTTGTGCTAACACTGGAATAGCCTTGACGTTGACACACCCGCGACTATACTCTGCTATGAGACGCAAAAGCAGCTAAGCATGGGAGATAACATGACCATAGCAGAATTCATCACTACAGGAATTGCCTTTGTTGCATTCATATTCTCGGTGTACAGCCTTTATCTTCAACAGACGGCTAAAGGTCCAAAGATAGAGCTACTGAACAAGGACGACAGGCAATTAAGAGTAGCCCGTCCTCATAAAGAACTTCCTAACGACGTTCAAAAAGCATTCCCTTACATCCCCGATGTCTTACCAGGATATGCTTTGGTAAAGCTTATTTTCGGCAATGCAGGAGATAGAGCAGGGATGGCCAATATTAAAGCCATGAAAGTTGTGATGAAAGACAACCCTCGTAAACCCGATCTAATAAAAGCAGTTCAATCTTCTAATTATGTTGTCGTTCCTGCTTATGAGGTTGTAGAAAAAGAATTACTTCTTAAAAATCTTCAACTTGGCGAATTTCCCGACCAACGTCTTGAAGTTGAGCTGGAAATAGAATACGGCGGATACTATCCACACACCGGCAAATATTGGCATCTGAGAGCAGTAAACGAAAGGCTGCAAGTTTCAATTGTCCGAGCCAACGAGGCAGGCAATACTATGACTTCTGAGCCAAATCCCTTTTTTGATTGAGAGCCTTGACGACCCTATCAACGCGGCTATATTATGTCCGCTTGCCTATCTCAATAGGCTTAACGGATAGTACAGTAGTCGGGGCGTAGCGCAGTCCAGTTAGCGCGCTTGCTTTGGGAGCAAGAGGCCCTGGGTTCCCCTACAGCGGACGATGCGAATCTCAGCGCCCCGACAGGGATCAGACCCGAAAGGTTTTCGCGAAAACCTTTCGGGTCTCTTTATTGTTTGGTGCTAAAATACTACGCGGAGATCTGAATATGGCAAAAAAGTTTGATGGCGTGATCGAAGCTGTCCGTTTTAAGGATGGTCAAATCGTTGTGGTGCGGGCGTTTGAGAGGCGCGGTGCTGCATTTTCTGAACGTGTCATGATTCCTCGCAAGGAATTGCTGGAACGGCTCAAGGCTGGGAAAAAGTTTGTTCTGGGCCAGCGTAAGGAATTTTGGGCCGGTACTTTTGACGAAGGGAAACCTGTGCAGGTGGTACGCCGCGACGGCAAGGACTTCATCTCCACGCGTGCAGATGGAGATCGTGACGAGTTGGAACAGGCTCCCGTTTTCTAAGATCAGATGAAAATCATTGATAAAACCCCCCTGTTGAACGAGAAAGGCGAGCTCGGCATTGTCCAGCGCATTCAGGGCATGCTGCAGTTTGGCTATAACTGGCCCACTGAGTTGGAGGCACAAAAGGCGATCATCACGTTTTTTGACCGCCAGTTGGAAAAGGGATATACCCTCATCCGCAACTACACCCTGGGTCAAAGCGGCATCCTGGTGCCCATCATTTTGCTGGGACCGACCGGCATTTATGTGATCCACATCACCTACCTGCGTGGACGATATGAGGTAAGGAATGATACGTGGAATGTGGAAGCAGGGGAAGGGTACAAGCCCGCGCCTGTCAATCTGATCCAGCGCACCATGCGCATGGCGACCGCGCTCAAGGCGTTCATCGAGCGTCAGGGCGTGAACGTGCCGATCAACATTGAGCCCGTATTGATCGCAGGCGACCCAGGCTTGCACATCGAGTCTGTTCGGCCCGCCATCAAGGTCATGATGATCGATGGGATCAAGTCATTCGTTTCGAACCTGGCAGGCGGACGTCCGGTGCTGAGCAATGAGAATGTGTTTGAATTTACAGAGCGCATCATCAACCCTCACCCGCCCAAAAAGAAAACTGCCTTCTCTGCCGGGCCGGAACCGGACGCTTTATCGGGACAACAGGAACCACCTCAACAGGATGTTTCGCGGGCGCGCGCCATCTTCGATGCTTCTGAACAGGCCAAACCGTTCGACCCTGCCGATTTTGATTTCGCAATGGATGATGGAGAACCATCCTTCGAGATCACTCCTCCGACACCCAGCCTGCGAGAATCAAGCCCTGCCCAGCCGCTGCCGCGTCCCAAACCGGGCAGCAAAAAGGCCCTGGGGTTGACGCGCGGGCAGCTGGCGGTCATCGTCGGACTTGTGCTGGTACTCCTGTGTATTGCGGCGTCCTTTGCATACCTTGTATTGTCTTGAACAAAAAATTGAATCCATTTCTTTCCATCATTGTCCCCGCCCATAACGAGGAGAAGCGCCTGCCCAATACCCTGGAGCAGGTGTTTCGTTTTCTTGAAAAGCAACCTTTTCCTTCGGAGGTGGTTGTTGTCGAAAATGGAAGTGATGACCACACCTATGAACTCGCACAGGAATTTGCCAGAGAGCATGAGAACCTGCTTGCCATCAAAAACGACCGGCGTGGGAAAGGGCTCGCCATTCAGCGGGGCGTACAGCAAGCCACAGGCGAGTATATTTTTCTGTGTGATGCCGATCTTTCCATGCCCATTGAGGAGATCAGCAAGTTCCTCCCACCGCAATTGAAAAATGTGGATGTTGCCATCGCTTCACGCGAAGCCCCCGGTGCGGTCCGCTATAACGAACCGTATTACCGCCACTTCACAGGACGGGTCTTTAATACGTTGATCCGGTTGCTGGTGCTGCCAACCCTGCAGGATACTCAATGCGGGTTCAAGTGCATTCGTGCCGACGTGGCACGGGATATTTTCCCTTATCAAACCCTGAGCGGTTGGGCGTTCGATGTGGAACTGTTATATATCGCGCGTCACCGTGGTTATCAGGTCGTCGAGATCCCGATCCACTGGCATTTTAATGCCGACAGCAAAATAAGCGTCTTCCGCGACTCGCTGCGAATGTTTCTCGACCTGCTCCTGATTCGGCGGAATGCACACCGCGGACTGTATGATCGAAAACCCTGACCTTACGTACGAAACAAATCTCTGGTCCTGTTACAGGTATATTGCGGGGATGGACGAAGCGGGACGCGGCGCACTCGCGGGACCTGTTGCGGTCGGAGCGGTGATCCTGCCCCAGGATATAACGCTTCCTTCCCAAGCCCTGGCCGGGGTACGCGACTCCAAGCAGATGACTCCCCTCGAGCGCGAGTCTCTTGCGCCGCGTATCAAGCAGACTGCCCTGGCCTGGAGCGTTGGCTTTGCTTCATCGGAAGAGATCGACACACAGGGCATCGTATATGCCACACGCCTGGCCGCGATGCGCGCCCTGCATGGTCTCTCCCTGGTCCCTCATTATTTGCTGACAGATTTTCGACTCGAACTTCCGCAACTGGATATTTCGCAGACCGCCCTTGTCAAAGGAGATGCTCTCTGTTTGAGCATTGCATCTGCATCCGTGCTGGCAAAAACAGCGCGCGACCAGCTGATGCGTGAACTCGATTTACAGTATCAAGGCTACGGGCTGGGAAAACATAAGGGCTACGGCACGCAGGCGCATCGGTCCGCGATGAAACGGCTGGGCATTTCGTCCATTCATCGCAAGTCGTTCAAATTAAAAGAATTACGGATCACGTAACAGGCATCACGTAATCCGTAACTGGTTAAGCGGGGATGTCGATCAGTTTTGTTTTTTCATCCGCAAAAAGAATTTGGTGATCTCTTCGGCAGTGGCAGGGATCAATGCCAGGCCAAGGACGATTGTCCATTCCCGCAGGCTCAGGAAATGAGTATTGAAGATCGGTTGCAGAAATGGTACGGAACAGACCAGCAGCAGCAAAGCGATCGAAAGTCCAACTGCATATTGCATGTAGCGGTTCGAGAATATTCCAATACTAAAGAGCGAAGCCCGTTCCGAGCGGACTGTGTAGGCACGGAAGAGTTCACACAACGAGAGTGTGACGAACGCCATGGTCTCCGCGGTCTGCACATCCACGCCGCGCCAGTCGTGCTGCAACAGATACGTGATCGGGTTGCCAATTACATGTGCACCGGCTTCGAGATGCCAGATCAGGCCCAGGGCAAACGCGCCCAACACCGCGGTTGTTTGTGCAATGGTCTGGACACCCAAACCGAGCATCATACTGCGATTGACAATGGGTTCCGATTTGGCACGCGGCTGTTGCTGCATAATATCGGGGTCACCCTTTTCAACGGCAAGTGCCAGGGCAGGCGCGCCATCTGTAATCAGGTTGAGCCACAAAAGCTGAATAGCGGTCAGCGGGGCAGGCAGACCTGCCAGTGTGGCAAGGAAGATGATCATGATCTCGGCCACATTTGAGGAGAGCAGGAAGAACACAAACTTGCGGATGTTCGAGTAGATAATGCGTCCCTGCTCCACCGCGGCGACGATGCTGGCATAGTTGTCGTCGGTAAGCACCATGTCGGCGGTTTCCTTGGCCACGTCGGTGCCGGTGATGCCCATCGCCACACCAATATCTGCACGTTTGATGGCGGGCGCATCATTGACGCCGTCGCCTGTCATCGCCACCACTTCATCATTGGCCTGCAGGGCATCCACGATGCGCATTTTATGCTCAGGTGACACGCGTGCAAACACGTCTGTATCGTTTATGATCCTGCGCAGTTGGGTGTCGTCAATCTCGTCGAGCTGGGCACCGGTCATCACTTTTTTGCCGGGACGCAGCAGGCCGATCGTCTCGGCGATGGCCCGAGCCGTGTTGGGATAATCGCCCGTGATCATTACGGTGCGGATGCCCGCCTCGCGTGCGTGCTCAAGCGCATGCCTGACTTCGGTGCGGGCCGGGTCGATCATGCCGATCAAGCCCACGAACACCAAATCCTTTTCGAGTTCATCAGCCTTGATGTTTTCAGGGTTGTTGGGGACGTCCTGATCCAGGCGGTAGGCAACACCCAACACACGCAACGCGCCCTTGGTCATATCATCGTTGGCGGCAAGGATCCTTTCACGTGCCTTTTGATCCAATGGCCGCGGATGATCATGGATATCCTGATACTGCGTGCAGAGTTCCAACACAATATCCGGCGCGCCTTTGACGGCGATCACATCCCAGTTCTTGTGCTTCTCATTCGTGAACGGAGACGGGTCATCCGCTCGCGGCGTGGCAACATCGTGGATGGTGATCATGCGTTTGCGTTCCGAGTCGAACGGCACTTCGTTCTCGCGCGGGTAGGCATCCTTGATCTGCACGTGACCGGCGCCAGCTTTCGCAGCAGCTACGAGCAGGGCTCCCTCGGTGGGATCACCCACGATGCGGTATGTTTTCTGAGAATCCTCCTCGCCCGTTGTTTCGAGCAAAGAGTCGTTGTTCAACAGCCCGAGCCACAATGCAGTGAGCATGGCGGGGTACTGTGAAATTTCCACCTTTTTCCCGTCAACTTTGAAGTCACCTTTTGGGGCATAGCCTGCCCCGGTCACATCCATGAACTGGCCGTCCGCCCACAGGCGCGTAACGGTCATTTCGTTCTGGGTCAGGGTTCCTGTTTTATCGGAACAAATTACAGTGGCTGATCCAAGCGTCTCAACGGAAGACAGCTTGCGGATGAGAGCGTGGCGTTTGATCATCTCCCGCATGCCGAGGGCAAGAGAGATCGTGACCACTGCAGGAAGTCCCTCGGGCACGGCCGCAATCGCAAGGCTGATGGCAATGATGAAGACTTCCGTGATCTCGCCCAGATACTCGCTGAAATAAGCAGCCGGACCCGTGAAGAGCTCGTTGATGTTTGTATAGTTGATCAGTGCAACAATGAAGACGATTGCCACCAGCAACAATGCGGCCACACTCAGCGATTTACCGAGCTGGTCGAGACGGCGCTGCAGCGGAGTTTCCTCCACTTCCACATTCTGCAGCATGGTCGCGATCAGGCCCAGCTGTGTATGCATGCCCGTGCTCGTAACCACACCCCGTCCACGCCCGTAGGATACGACTGTCCCCATGAAGGCTGTATTCTTGCGGTCACCCAGTGGGACGTTTTTATCGAGCACCGTCGCCGCGTTTTTCTGCACCGCGAGCGATTCGCCTGTCAGCGATGCCTCCTCCACGCGCAGGTTAATCGCCTCGAGCAAACGTATATCGGCAGGAATGAAATTTCCCGCTTCGAGAAAGACCAGATCACCAGGCACAAGTTCAAAGGAGGGAATGGACAGTCGACGTCCATCGCGCATCACCTGCGCGTCAGGGGCAGCGAGTTTCTTCAACGCGGCCAGCGCCTCCTCCGCCCGGCGTTCCTGGACAATGCCCAGAACCGCATTCAAAACCACGATTGCCATAATCGCCGTGGCTTCCACATAATCTCCAAGCAGGGCCGAGATTACGGATGCACCAATTAACAGGATTACAACAAAACTATTCAACTGTTCCCATAGCGTTTGCAGGAAAGTCGGACGCGGCGCCTCCTTTAATTGGTTGGGACCATAATGCTCCAGACGCCTTTTTGCCTCTTCCGTAGTTAATCCATTCCCCTGTACTTCTAGATGATTCAGCACATCTTCCGTTTTCAGCGCGTGCCATTCCTGTTGTGGGACTTCAGCTCTACCGTTCTTTTCGAGGGTCATGCAAATATCTCCTAAATGAGTATTGGAGTCGATGATCTGACAAATTGAAACGAGACCACCACGCACCTCCGTGATGGTCTCGCCGAACGCTTTCTACCGCGTTTCGAGTCACCGATGGCCTCTTTGGACCATGTCTTGACGACAACTCGTCCTGCGTAGTATGGCAAAGAGGCAGGTGGCTACTCCCCAATCGATGTCTAGTGTATTCTTCCGATATGAGAATGTCAAGGCAAAATGTTGAAAGGACCGTAAAGTGCCACTTGCCTGATCAATCGGGTGAGATGCGGGTCCCGGCCGGTATCTCGGTATCCTTTGCGATCACCACGATGCCATCGCGCACAAAATAAAGTTCATGATCGATATCCCTGCTGTTCGGAAAAGGCTTGATGACTACTCCCTCACCAATGCGCACGTTCTTGTCAAGGATCGCAGATTCAATATGACAGTTCGCACCTATGCCAATCGGGATGTTGCCGCGTTTTTTCTCCGCGCCGTAATAATCTGCACCCATCAGGATGCTGTCCCTGATCACAGTCCCCTCTGCGATCTGGCTGCGGATCCCAACGATCGAATGTGTGATCTCCGCCTTACGAATGCGGCAGCCTTCCGCCATTAATACATTCTGCAGCTTGCTATCCTCCACCACCGATCCTGGAAGATAACGCGCGTGGGTGTAGATCGGTGCTTGCGGGTCATAAAAATTGAACGGCGGGTCTGCACTCGTCAACTTCAAATTGGTTTCATAAAATGAACGGATCGTCCCAATATCCTCCCAGTAGCCCTCGAAATCGAAACCGTACACCTCATGAGATCGGATCGCTGCAGGAATAATATCGCCACCGAAATCGTCCTGCCGCAGGTGATAGGTCAGCAAGTCGTTCAGCACCTTCGTCTTGAACATATAAATCCCCATCGAACCGAGCAGGGGCCGTTCAGGGTCATCGCGGCTTACAAACGTATCCTGGACTGCAGGGTCCTTTGGCTTTTCAACAAAATCGGAGATCTGACCGTCCGCCTCCCGCTTCAGAATCCCCAGCCGGGACGCTTCGCTCTTCGCGACAGGTTGGACTGCCACCGTGATATCGGCATTTTTCTGCCAATGGAATTCCGCCATTTCGGTATAGTTCATACGATAGAGATGGTCTCCAGCAAGGATCAGCACATAGTCCGCCCCCGAAGCCTGGATCTCGAACAACTGCTTGCGTACCGCGTCGGCTGTGCCCTGGTACCAGTCCGCGCTTTGAGGGGTTTGCTCGGCCGCCCAGATCTGCACCCAGCCGGTGTGGAATGTATCGAAGTTATACGCCTGGGAAATGTGTCGGTGGAGCGAAACGGAGTTGAACTGAGTCAGGATCGCAACGCGGAATATCCCCGAATTGATGCAGTTGCTGATCGGAATGTCAATCAGACGATATTTGCCAGCGATCGGCACGGCAGGCTTTGAGCGCATCTTCGTCAACGGATGCAGCCGCGACCCGCGTCCTCCCCCCATAATGACTCCCAGCACATCGTTCATTGACGGCATAGCAAACCTCCGTGAAAAGGCGATCGTCAGCGTACCTGTGACTTTCGCCTATGATTTGGAATGGGGTCATTATCTCTTAATTTTAAGAAATTGTCGCATTTTCCCCGAAACAAAAACGACCGGATATGCCAGGATGATCAATATATCGATCAGCGCGAAGATTATGTAAAGCTTCATCTTTCACCTCCAACTGAAACGTCTTATAGAAGACTACGTCTTATTCATTCTACAGTTGCAAAAGACGAGAGTCAACGAAAGGGCATCCGTTATTAATGAAACTCATAGGCGTCACCACGGTAGGAATATACGTTGAAATAAAGCATTGTCACATATAAACTGAAACATCCTCCCATTGCAGGAGGATGTTTCAGTTATAATCCGTGTGCCGAAGGAGGGAATCGAACCCTCATTCCCGAAGGGAACACGATTTTGAGTCGTGCGCGTCTGCCAATTCCGCCACTCCGGCCCCTTTTGTCAAAGATCCCGCTTCAGCGGGGCGCCCCAAAGTATACCACTCCCAACACGAAGGTCAAGATGAAACTAGGAATTATCGGATTACCCCAATCAGGAAAGACCACCGTTTTCAACGCGCTCACGCGTGGCAACACCCCCACCACTGCCTCCGCCGGGCGCTTCGAAGTCCATACTGCCGTGGTGGATGTCCCCGACCCGCGCGTCACCAAGCTCTCGGAAATGTTCAAACCGAAAAAGACCATCTACGCCAAGGTGACCTATGCCGATATCGCGGGGCTCGAGGCGGGTTCCGCCAAAAGCGGCATATCGGGTCAACTGCTGAACCAGCTCGCCCAAATGGACGGATTCATTCTCGTGGTGCGCGGCTTCGAAAATGACCTGGTGATGCACCCCAGCGGCACCGTGGACGCCAGGCGTGATGTTGACTCCATGCTAACAGAACTGCTTCTCAACGATCTGATCGCGGTGGAGCGCAAGCTGGAACGTCTCGTTGAGGAACGTAAAAAAGGCGGCACAGACAAGGCTTTGAATGAAAAACAGAGCATCCTGTTCACCCGTTTGTTTGAAGCATTGAACGACAACATCCCCCTTCGCAAGCTGGACTATAACGCCGAGGAGGCGAAGGAGCTTGCATCCTTTGGCTTGCTCACTCGCAAGCCCGTCCTGGTTGTCTTTAATATGAGCGAGGGACAGGCTGCGCCGCAAATGGAACTGGATGCGCCGTCCGTGGCGCTGCAAGGCAAGCTCGAAATGGAGATTGCTCAACTTTCCACGGATGACGCGGCGTTGTTTATGGAGGAGTACGGCATCCAGGAACTCAGCTTGAGCCGCATGATCAACCTCTCCTACGACCTGCTCCAGGTACAGTCGTTCTTCACGGTTGGCGAGGACGAGGTCCGTGCCTGGGAGACTAAGCGTGGGGCGACCGCACAGGAATCCGCTGGCGAGATCCACACCGATCTGCAGCGTGGATTCGTTCGGGCGGAGGTGGTGGCGTACGACGACCTCATCAGCCTCGGAGGCATGACTGAAGCGAAGGCCAGGGGCAAGTTAAGACTCGAGGGTAAGGAATATCTTGTTAAGGATGGCGATATTGTGCACATCCGATCCAGTTTGTAGTCAAATAGGTCATTGCGAGGAGCGGTGGCTCGACGAAGCAATGACCTGATAAAAATAGGAGAATTAAATATATGGCATACGCACTCACCCAATGGAATTTAGGCGAACTTTTCCCCGGCTTTGATAGCCCGGACCTGCAGCTCGCGTTCGATAATGTGGAAGAGCAGGTCATGTCGTTTGAAGGCATCCGTGGCAAGCTCCAGCCGAATATTGATGCGAACCAATTCATGGAGTTTGTACGCGCCTCTGAATCAGCGGCCCGCACCATCAACAGGATCTATGCCTTTACAGGGCTTTCCTTCGCTGCCGATACACAGGACCAGATCGCGCAGACCTACACGGCGCGCGTGCAGCAGTTCGCGGCGGAGATGCAGAACCGAACTCTGTTCTTCAGCCTGTGGTGGAAGGATCTGGATGATCAAAATGCAGAACGGCTGATGAACTCGGCAGGCGATTACCGTTACTATCTTGAAGAGATGCGCCACTTCAAGCCGCACACGTTGTCTGAAGCGGAGGAGAAGATCGTCAACATCAAGGATGTGACGGGTGCAGGCGCGTTGATCACTCTTTATGATGCGATCACGAATCGCTACGTTTTCAAGCTTGAAGTGGATGGTGAAACGAAGGAACTGACACGCGGCCAGTTGCAGGCGTTTGTCCAGGGACCGGATGCCGACTTGCGGGCAAAAGCCTACCGGGAAATGTACCGTGTCTATGGCGCGGATGCTCCCATCCTCGGGCAGATGTACCAGACGCGGGCACGCGACTGGCATAATGAAAACCTGGGACTGCGAAAATTCTCCAGCCCCATGGCAGTGCGCAACCTGCAAAATGACATCCCCAACGAAGCGGTGGACGCCCTGCTGGATGTGGCGAGGAAGAATACGAAGATATTCCAGCGCTATTTTAAACTGAAGGCCAAACATCTTGGCGTTGAAAAACTTCGCCGATATGATATTTACGCGCCGATCGCCAAATCAGACAAGAAGTTTGACTACGATGCGGCGACCCGGATGGTGTTCGATTCGTTCAATTCATTCGACCCGCAGCTCGCCGAAATGGCACAGCGTGTCTTCGAGCAGGAGCATGTGGATAGTGAAGTGCGCAAGGGCAAGCGTGATGGCGCGTTCTGCTGGTCTGTGCTGCCGGATATGACGCCGTATGTTCTGTTGAACTTCCAGGGGCGCGCCCGTGATGTGGCAACGATGGCACACGAGCTGGGACATGCAATCCACGCCATGCTGGCATCCCATCACAACACGTTCACCTTCCATGCCTCCCTGCCGCTGGCTGAGACCGCCTCCACGTTCGGCGAGATGATGCTGACCGAAAAACTGCTTGCCGAGGAGAAGGATGAATCCGTCCGCCGCGATATCCTGTTCAAGCAGGTGGATGACGCTTATGCAACCATCATACGCCAGTCGTATTTTGCGCTGTTCGAGAAACGGGCGCATGAGATGATCCAGAAGAATGCCTCGGTGAATGACATTGCTGCAGCCTATATCGAGAACCTGAAGGAACAGTTCGGTGACTCGGTTGAACTGAGCGAGGAATTCAAATGGGAATGGGTGTCCATCCCACATATTTATCACACGCCGTTCTATGTGTATGCATATGCATTTGGTCAATTGCTGGTGTTCTCACTGTATCAGCAGTTCAAGGCGGAGGGCGAATCGTTCAAGCCGAAGTATCTTAAGATCCTGTCGGCTGGCGGCTCGCAGGCGCCCGCGAAGATATTGGCTGAAGCGGGAATCGATATCCGCTCGGCGAAGTTCTGGCAGGGAGGCTTCGATGTGCTGGATAAATTGGTGAGCGAGTTGGAGAAATTGTAAGAGCAGTAGACAGGTAAATAAATAAACAGGTAAACAAGTACATTCCTTGTTTACCTGTTTCTATTTATCCAATAGGTATGTTCGCTGCGTGCGTCACATTGCAGAGTATAGTGGATCGTGTAGGTTTACAATTTACTTAGAATCTATCCGAAAATTAACCATGTCGTTGCGAGTCTTCGAGAAGCAATCTCCCAAAAACTAGATTTTGCCTGATGAAAAGGAGATTGCTTCACCGCCAAAGAACAAAAGCGGCGGTTCGCAA
>JANMSY010000084.1:0-8921 GCA_031389865.1 Anaerolineales bacterium
GACTCTCGCCGCCTTCAAAAGAATTTAAGCCGAATAGAGTACTTGTTCACCTGTCCGCGGCTGCACTTGTTGTCCTCTGGATTCTATTCACCTATTTATTCTTCAGCGATAACAAGCCGATCACTTATTTATCCATTATCCTCTTCTGGGCATTGCCTGCGATCCTTCCCCAGCTACTTTTCGGCGCGGATATTCTCTGGCATTATCGCAAACTTGTTTTCTGGGGGATTTTTGTTCCGGGAGCATATCTCTCACTGATGGACATCGTCGCCTTGACGGATACGACATGGTCCATTTCACCCGGTCAGACCACGGGAATATTATTCTTTGGGATCCTGCCGGTCGAGGAGGTGGTCTTCTTTTTCATCACGAATGTACTGATTACCTTCGGCATGACGCTCATGCTGGCAAACGTCAGCCAGGAGAGGTTTACAGAAATCAGGAGCAGGCTGCCACTCGCGGGGCGAAGCAGCGATATTAATCCGCAGGCGCGCTGACCAGATCGTGGATCCATTTGCGGGAGATGAATCGTCTGAAGATGATGATCGCCTTGGCAGCTTCCTCCAGCAGCACCAGCGCGTAAACTCCGTACACGGAAAGATGCAGCACAAATCCGCCGATAAGCGCGAGCGGAACGCCGATGACCCATATCGAAAATAATTCAGTGAACATGGCGTAGCGGGTATCGCCGCCTGCGCGCATCGCGCCGATAAAGAGCATAAAGTTAAAGACTTTTATCCAGACCGAAAGAGCATAGACCAGCATCAACGCACGGAGACTGTAGGCCGCAGAGGGCGAAATTTGATAAAGGCTGATAACCGTATCGCGCACTGCAAGGACGATGGCGCCACCCAATAGCGCGGAAGCAACTCCCAGAATGACGAAGCGCCGTCCATATTCAAAAGCAATGTCTTTATGGCCTTCACCGATCTTATTCCCCACCATCACAGCACATGCATTCCCGATCCCAATAAAAAGCACGAACCCCAATTCTTCGACGGTGGCATTGATATTGATCGCAGCAATGGCATCCGTACCGATGCGGGCGTAGACTGCATTGTAGGTTGTGATACCCACGGACCATAGGACTTCGTTGATCGCTGCGGGCATGGACGTTCTGAGCACGTTCATCACAAAGGGACGGTTGAATCGAAAAAACGAAAGCGGATTCGCAGCCAGGGGCGTCTTCAAAACGTATACGAGGATCACCAGCAGGATGCACTCGAACGTCCAGCCGATGCTCGTACCGATTGCCGCGCCGCGCACACCCAGGGCAGGAAACCCAGCGAGCCCGAAGATCAGAACATAGGCAAGAATGGTTTTAAGCCCCAGCGCAAGGATCGCTACAACGACAGTCATCTTGACCATTGCGATACTGCGCAGGATCGAAATGTATGAAACTGAGATGGCCATCATGACGTAACTCAGGCCAACGATGCGGAGATAGTCACTTCCCAGCCTGATGACCTCAGCGTCTTCGGTGTAATAGCGCATCAGCAATTCGGGGACCAGCGTTGCAGCGAGGGTGAAAACCACAGCCACAGATATCGCGACGATCAGGCAGATCCCCAATACCCTGCGGATATTTTCTTCGTCCTTCCTTCCCCAATATTGTGCGGTGAAAATGGACATGCCACTCGTCACGCCGAACAGGAAGAGGATCAGCAGAAAGAAGATCTGATTTGCAAGTCCCAGCGCGGCGACGGATGTCTCGCCCAACTGTCCCACCATCAACACATCCATCATATTGAGGCTGGCAGTAATGAGCTGCTGCAATGCAACTGGCACGGCAATTGCCAGCATGGAACGGAAAAAGTCGCGGTCGCGCAGGAAGGAGAGGGACATGAAGATAACGATGAAGGCTGATGTAAAAGGGATAAAGGTGGGAGAAAAGCCAGCAGTCATTGCTGGCTGATGGGTAGTGACTGCCTACTTGTCTTCCGGCGCTTCGCGCACAATGTACAACGGCCTGCCTTTGGCTTCGTCGTACAGGCGGCCAATATATTCGCCGAGAATGCCCACACAGATCAATTGCACCCCCCCCAGGAAGAGCACTGCGATCAGCGTGGTTGCCTGGCCGAAAAATGCCTGCGAGCCGGTGACACGCATATAGATCACAAATGGGATGGCGAATGCCGCAATCCCTGCAGAGATAAACCCAAAGAACGTTGCCACCTGCAGCGGGAAATACGAAAAACTAGTCACGGCATTGATCGCCAGACGGAACATCTTACGAAAGGGATATTTCGTCTCGCCCGCGACGCGGGCAGCACGCTTGTATTCCACGCCGACCTGTTTGAATCCCACCCAGGCAGACATTCCGCGCAGGAAGCGATGCCGTTCGCGCATGCTGTTCATCACACCGACCACTTTGCGATCCATCAAACGGAAGTCACCTGTATCAAGGGGAATCTTCACATCCGTGATGCGATAGATGATGCGATAGAAGAGCGATGCAGTCCAGAGCTTGAACCATGACTCACCTTCACGCTCGGCACGCACTGCATACACCACTTCGTACCCCTGCTTCCACTTTTCTGCCATTTCAAGAATCAGTTCCGGCGGGTCCTGCAAGTCGGCATCAATAATGACAACTGCCTCACCACGTGAATAATCGAGGCCGGCTGTCACAGCCACCTGATGACCAAAGTTGCGGGCAAAGATCACGGGGCGGATGCGCTTGTCTTCCCTGGCCAGGGCGCGGATGAGTGCCGTGGAACTGTCCGTGGAACCATCGTCCACAAGGATAAGTTCCCAAGGCTCATCCGTGGAGTCCATGACTTCCTTGACACGCCGGTAGAGTTCGGGCAGGTTTTCCTGTTCGTTATAGATTGGCGCCACAATTGAGTAGGTGATTTTCATTTCTGGGTTTTCTTTCGGGCCGGAATCTCATCGGGGGGAGATTCTGTTTCCAAAACGAGAGCAGATCCCCCCTGCGAGGGAGATGGGGGCGATTCCGCTACCGTCCCCTCGGGTGAGGTGGGCACGTCGTCCACGCGATCGGTTGCCCTACGACCCCATTTGCGACTGACGGGTTTGAGCTTGTCTTCAGGCACAACAAACTGACTGGTGCCATCATCTTCAAAGGGGGGCAGACCCAGTACACGCCGCTGGATGTAGCCGGCGATCACAACCGCTGACGCCGCGAGCGGTACCACCAGCAACGCGCCCAGAATACCTTCGAGAATTGTGGCGATCATGATAATGATGAAGACCAGCGCCTCATTCATGTGTACGCTGCGGCCCATGATATAGGGACGCAAAAGAAAATTTTTCAGGTTGATCAACACAAGATAGACAACAACTACGATCCCCGCAACCCAAAAATTGGAAAGTGGAATCCATGTGGAGCCTTCAAGTAACGCAACGCCCGCTGCGAGCACAGCTGCAAGAAACGGCCCGACATCGGGCACAAGCGTGAATAAACCGGCGATCACACCCAATACAAGCGCACCGGGAATGCCCATGATCGTCCACGCAATCGTGAAAACCACACCGACAATGATCATCAACACGATCTGGCCGCGCAGGTATGCCATCCAGATACGACGGATGCGATCATATAACTCCTGCAGTTCGGCATGATATGGCGACGGCGCAAAAGAGATCAGCGTGTTGCGCATGTTGGGCCACTGTGACAAAAACAGATGAACAGCCACAAGAATGACCAGGAACCACAGCACACCGACCGAAGTGGTTTCGAGCAATTGCAAGGCCTCTTCAGGCAGAGGCGTGAGAAAGGCATTTTGAAGCTGGAAAAGACTCAGCCCCCACTCCTCCAAATGAAACACCAGGCCGCCCACATACACCGGGCTTGAAAGACTAAGCCGCAACTGATTCGAAATATCCAGAAGGTCTTTGACAATGATCTGAACTTCGTCATAAAAAATTGGAGCAAATGTGGCGGGGACGCCCACGAGAATTACCAGTGCAGAGAAGTAAACAATATTCACTGCGGCAGTGCGCGACATTCGCGTGCTCGTTGAAAGATAAATGACAGCGGGGTTGACCAGGTATGCAACGAACGCAGCGATCACAAGGTTCCGTACTGCATCATGTGCGTAAAAAACGAATGCGATCAGCGCGGCAAAATACAAAATCCCCATTACATAGCGAAACGATATGCTCCACTGGGTATCCCTGTTCATAACAAACGTTTCAGCGCCTCCAGTGTTGGTTCAATGATCGGAGCAGGTTGGACAGCCTGCATTGCAGCGCGGACGTCCTTCAGCCCGCTGCCTGTATTCAACACGAGAATTGGATCTTCGCTTCCCACCAGGCCCGAGCTTGCTGCCTTTACCAGGCCAGCATACGCGGCGGCTCCGGCGGGTTCCGCAAAAACACCGACCCTGCCGAGTTCCGCGATGGCTTTCAGGATCTCATCATCATAAACGGTGATGTAGCTTCCACCCGTTTCCTTCGCGGCGCGGATGGCGCGTACACCATCGCGTGGCAAATCGACAGAGATCGAATCGGCAATTGTCGTGGCTTTAACGGGTGTGATCGTCTCCGTGTCCTGGTGAAATGCATGCGCAATCGCGGCAGAACCCTCAGCCTGCACGCCGATAATACGGGGAATGCGAGGCAGCCAGCCCAATTGATATAGATCCTTGAAACCCTTATGAATGCCAGAGATGATATTGCCGTCCCCCACGGAGACAAAGATGGTAAGCGGCGCGTGATCCACATCAGCACCCATCTCTTCATGCCATTTTTTATGTGTGGTTTCCCACCATCCCCAGATTTCAAGGGCAGCGGTCTTCTTGCCTTCTGCCGTGAATGGATTGTAGCCCGTGTTGCGGCAATACCAGCCAAATTCGTTCGAGGCTTTAACCGTTAGGTCAAAGGCATCATCGTACGTGCCATCCACGAGGATTACTTTTGCCCCAAAGACAAGCAGTTGGGCAACCTTGGCGGGCGGCGCAGACTTGGGCGCAAAGATGATCGCTTTCTGTCCCATGGCAGCAGCCATGCCTGCCAGCGCGGCGCCCGCATTGCCCGTGGACGCGGTGACCACGATTTCCGCTCCGATCTCCTGGGCACGTGCCACAACAATGGCCGAAGCACGGTCCTTGAAGGAAGCGCTTGGGTTGCGTGATTCGTCCTTGAGCCACAGGTTCTGCAAGCCGAGTGGCCCGGCAAGCCGCGGCAGCTTGAACACGGGAGTCCCACCCGCGGCGTGAAGGGGGGTCGCTTCGCCTGCAGGTTCGCTCACGGGCAGAAGCGGGAGGAACCGCCACAACGACGGGTCGCTTCGCGAGAGGATATCCTGCGGCTTGTATTTACTCTTGATGGAATCATAATCCAGCACCACGTCCAGGTTTCCGCCATCTTTTGGACAGGTGTAGGTAACGTCGTTGGGAGAATATTGCTCTCCGCATAGCGAACACCGATAGCCCACAAATTTGTTCATAGTGTGATTTCCTTCTTCTCTCCTCAATTGTACCTGATGCATTATTTGTGATGTAGGTCAGATTATTAATCAAAAGGACTCTCAGGCGTGAAACCTTGAGAGTCCTTCTGTTTAAATCCATGTGAAATTTACCGCAACGGCAGATAAATAATCTGTCCTTCTAATTCCCTGTCTTTACTCAAAACCGCCAGCAAAAGAATATCGTCAATGGCAACACTCATTGGCACTGAACTATTGACTTCAATTACTCCTGGCATTCGCTTTCCTTCGACGACGCGTTGATAGGCGAATTTTGTAACTGTGTTTTGATCGTGGGTAAGCAAAATTCTATTCTCTTGCGCCGCCCATTCCAAGACTTCGGGGTCAGGCACGCCGACTAACCCAACATCCTGAATGCGGACAATATCCAATGAGGGGTTACGCCGCGACAATCCCCGCAAGATGTCATTGTTGAAGTTTTCATCCGCCACTAAAAGGAGCATGAGATCTATTTCCCGTTTTCCTGTCGCGCCAACAATCTTTCACGGATTCCAACTGGATTAAATCGCGCTTCCATTTGTTTTTGCAATTCATCCGCTTCCTGTGTGCGTTTGCTCAAATAGGCTTCTACTTCGTCCCGCTTATGCAGGTAATACCCAATGACATAATACACATCTGCCAACGGGACGGTGGGATATTGCTGTGCAATTTCCTCAGCGGTCGCGCCAGCTTTGAACGCGGCAATAATCGTATCCAGCGTTACGCGCGTATTACTGACACGGATGACACCATGCTCGTCTGTTTCCAGTGGGATGATTTCAGTAGAAATTACCATAGGTTCCTCGTCTTCCAGTTCGATTTTACCCTATATATTCCAAGACCTGACATGTCTCATCTACGCCACTGCTAACCGTAACCCACGCGTGGACGACGGCGCGAGTCTCTCAGACTTCCGCGAAGACACCTTTGGCAGGTCTCTTAACCAAAAAGGACTCTCAGGCTTGAAACCTTGAGAGTCCTTCTCACTTTTCACACTTCGACTTTGCTCAGTGCAGGCTTTCTACTTCTCGTGCCTCTCCCAAATCTCTCTTGCGATCAACTCCTGATCTACAGGCGTTTTGTATACTCTCACTCCGACCGCATTGTAAATTGCGTTCGTGATGGCGGGCGTGGTTGGGATACTGCATATCTCGCCTACGCCCTTTGCGCCATAAGGACCCTCGGCGGTCGGATGCTCTACGATAATAGATGTGATCTCAGGCGTGAGCATGATTCCGGGGACGCGGTATCTGGCTAAATAGTCAGTGACAACATAACCATTTTCGATGATGAACTCTTCGGTCAGGGCGTTGCCGAGTCCCATCATCACGCCGCCTTCCACCTGTCCCTGCAAGCCTAGAGGGTTGACCGCCATGCCAACGTCGTTGGCAGAGATAACTCTCAACACGCGCACCTCACCCGTCAGTTTATTCACTTCCACTTCGGCGGCTTGTACGCCAAAGGAGAAGGCAAAATGCATGTCGCCATACTTACCGTCTTCGGTAAGTATGCCAAGGGGCTGGGTCTTCGGCGCCTCATAGGTATAACGGACACGCGGCTGCTGTCCCAGAGCTGTCATTTCGGAATAGATTTCAGCGTAGGAGATCGAATGTCCATTGACGTGGACAATACCATCCTCAAAACGGATCTGGTCCGGGCGCACATCGTATTTCTCAGCCATGATAGCGGTGATCTGATCGCGCAGGGTCTTGGCCGCGTAGCGTGACGCATTCCCTGTGACATAGGTCTGGCGGGATGCGGTTGTCGGGCCACCGTTTGGCGCCAGATCGGTATCCATCACAAGCACGCGAACCTGCGCGGGTGACACTGCCATTTCTTCCGCGACGATTGTCCGCATCACGGTCACCAACCCCTGTCCCATCTCTGCCGAGGAACTGCGAACCTGGAAGGTGCCATCTTCATAAAGTTCAACGTCCGCGCCGGAAATATCGGGGGCACCACCGCCGAGTCCCGTGTTCTTGTAAGCCGAGGCAAAGCCCCAGGCACGTACCAGATTCTGATCAGCGGGATCTACCAGCGGCTTGAAAGGATCCGGATTGTGTTTGCGCATTTCCGCATCCACTTTGTCGATACACTCCGTCAGTCCCACTGACTCGCGCAGGAGCTGTCCGGTATTCGTAACACTGCCAACATGCAGCGCATTCATGCGGCGAAGTTCCACGGGCTCGACATTCAATGTCTCGGCGAGCATATCCATCATGGATTCAACCGCAAACGCTGACTGTGTCACGCCGAAACCACGGAACGCGCCGGCGGGCGGATTATTCGTGTACATGGCGTAGCAATCGGCGCGCACATGCTCGATATCATACGGACCCGCCGAGTGCGTGGTGGCGCGGGTCATCACCTTTTCACCGAGCGATGCATAGGCGCCGGTATCGCCATAGAGCTCCGACTCAGACGCAACAATGCGGCCATTTTTCTTCGCGCCGATCTTGACGCGGATCTGCGTGGCATGCCGCTTGGGATGCACGAGCAAACTTTCGTGACGGTCAAACAATAATTTCACGGGGCGTTGCGTCACATTCGCAAGCATGGCAACATGGATTTGCCCCATCACATCTTCCTTGCCGCCAAAGCCGCCGCCCATGAGCTGTCCAACGATACTTATGCGCTCTTCTGGCCAGCCCATCGCGCGCGACACCTGCGTGCGGTCCTGATACGGAATTTGCGAGCCGACATAAATTTCCATGCGGCCATCGGGCAAAGGCACACCGATGCTGCATTCAGGTTCGAGGAAGGCGTGGTCCGTGGTGGGTGTGTGAAAAGTATGTTCAAGGATCACATCGGCTTCGGCGAAGCCTTTCTCCATGTCACCTTTACGCACCTTGATATGCTTGAGCAGATTCCCTTTTTCGTGGATTTGCGGGACTCCCTCTTCACGTGCCTGCACTGGATTTGTGATGACGGGCTGTAGGTCGAACTCTGCTTCGATCAAAGCCGAGGCCTGCTCGGCGATCTCATGCGTTTCCGCGGCGATGATGGCAATCGTATCCCCCACGTATCGGATGCGCTCCCCAACACCGACAATCACAGGCCAATCGTAAATAACCAATCCATGATTGCGTTCACCGGGGATATCTTCAGCGGTTAAGACAGCGATTACACCAGGCAGTGCTTTTGCTTTGGAGATATCGAGTTTCGTCAGGAAGCCATGCGGGATCATCGCTCGTTTGGCTTTCGCATACAACATGCCATCGAACACGAGATCATCCGTAAAGATCGCTGTGCCAATCACCTTATCAACACCGTCGTGACGTGTGTGTGTATGACCCACTGTTTTATGTGTATGGATGGAATCAGGGATATGGGGTTTCCTGACAGGTTCGCCTGTCCGTAATGATTCTGCCGCGGCAAGGATGGCATTCTCGATCGTGGGATAGCCTGCGCAACGACAGAGCGTGTCTTTGAGCGCAAAACGGATGGCAGCACTATCTGCATGCGGGTTGCGCTTGAGCAGCGCATGCGC
>JANMSY010000090.1:0-6044 GCA_031389865.1 Anaerolineales bacterium
AAAAGTGGTCCGTTGGTCGAGTAGGCGGCGTTTTTCCGCCATATCGAGACCAAAGGGTACCGGTGAAACAGTGATTTCCTGCCAATTTGTGGTCTCGATACGCCCCTCTACGAACATTCGGAGCTACTCGACCAGCGGAAACTGTCAGGTGGCTAGAAGCAAAATACCAAAAGGTTACAGTTTATCTTGCTTTTTAAGTTCATTTAATATAACATTAAAGATGGAACCAGTCTGTTTTACTGTAATCGAAAAGGCAAACCCATCGTGAGGTGGGGACGCAAAGTCATGGATCTGCCAATCGGATGCGTACCGGATGACAGACCGCCAGACCGCCGAATTTTTTGTCCGGCGGTTGTCTTGTTTAAAGGAGGACCCAGCTCATAGCGAATATTAATGACTTATGTTACTAAATCCATTTAACCCCTATTAAGACTATTAGAGGAGATATAGTTTATGAAAGCAAAATGGTTCAGTACGTTTTTGGTCGTCGTAATGTTAGTGATTGCCATTGTGCCAGTAGCGGGAGCCGCGCCTGGCGTTGGCTTTGGGGATGAAAATTTCGTTCCAAAGGAAGATAATCTTTCCCATCCATTGGGAGATCAACAGGCTGCCTTGCGCAAAGAAGCGCTTGAAGCCAAACTTTTAGGCAAGACCAGTGGTAAGACCCATGAGGTTGCTCGCGGTCAATTCGTTGAACTAGAGCGCACAGGTGAGGATTCGATCTGGACTGTTCTGGGTGAATTTAGTGATCTAGCCCACAACACTATTCCAGAGCCAGACCGCAGTGTTGATAACTCAACCATTTGGGCACCAGACTTCAGCCAGCCGTACTTCGAGAACTTGTTGTTCTCTGAAGCACCTGGCGCAGTCTCGATGCGCAACTTCTACATCGAACAGTCTTCCAACCGCTATGCAGTGAACGGCGATGTGACCGACTGGGTTACAGTCCCAGGCGATGCCACATCCTATGACGACGATCTGGGCGGCCCGGCCGTCTGGAGTTTCGTAAACGATTCGATTGATGGCTGGTACGTCGATATGCTTGCTGACGGAATGACCCCCGCCCAAATCGCCGCATACCTAAGCAAGTTCGACATTTGGGACCGCTACGACTACAATGGTAACGGCAACTTTAATGAACCCGATGGCTATATTGACCATTTCCAGTCCGTTCACGCTGGGATGGGTGAAGAAGTCGGCGGCGGCATTTTGCAAGGCCAAGCCATCTGGAGCCACCGCTGGTATGCGTTCTATGGTGCTGATGGCCCTGATGGCACCGGACCAAACAGTTTCGGAGGAATCCAGGTCGGTAATTCCGGTTATTGGATTGGGGACTACACCATCGAGCCGGAGAACGGTGGCGTGGGCGTGTTCGCGCACGAATTTGCCCACGATCTCGGTTTACCCGATTTGTATGCCACACAGGGCGGTGAAAATTCAACTGGTTTCTGGACCCTGATGTCCTCAGGTTCTTATGGTAACTCAGGCATTCCGGCAGATGGCATCGGTACCAAGCCGATACATATGGGTGCCTGGGAGAAATTCCAACTCGGCTGGTTGAACTACCAAGTAGCCCGCGCTGGCGTCAAATCCGAGCATAAGCTTGGTCCCGCTGAAACCAATACCAAACAAGCCCAGGGCTTATTTGTGGTATTGCCGAGGAAATCAGTTACTACAAACCTCGGCGCTCCATATGCCGGATCAAAATTCTATTACAGCGGCTCTGGTGATAATATTGACAACCGCATGTACAAGGCGTTCAATCTCGGGGCCGGTTCAAGCCTGACTGCCCAGGTGCGTTATGAAATTGAATTGGATTGGGATTACGCTTATCTGGTCGTTTCAACCGATAATGGTGCAACCTGGAATAATGTTGCAACCAATCTGTCCACCAATTTCAACCCTAATGGCCAAAACTTTGGTAATGGAATCACAAGCTCGTCTGGCGGCAACTGGGTTACCCTAACTGCAGATCTCTCTGCCTATACAGGAAATGTCTTGCTTGGTTTCCGCTACTGGACAGACGGAGCAGTGGTTGAACCTGGCTTCATGGTGGATGAAATCTCCATCACTGGCTTCCCCACTGATGGCGCTGAGGCAGATGCAGGCTGGACTTTCAATGGCTTCCGCATATCCACTGGTGTTGAGTCTCGCCTCTACAGCAACTATTACCTGGCAGAGTTCCGCCAATATCGAGGTTACGACCTGAGCCTGAAGACCGGCCCATATAACTTTGGCTTTCTGAACACCCGGCCCAACTGGGTCGAACATTTCCCCTATCAGGATGGCCTGTTAATCTCGTACTGGGATACCTCCCAAACAAATAATAATACACCTCAGCATCCCGGCCAGGGCCTGATCCTGCCAATCGACTCGCACCCGGCCGCACTTATGCGACCTAACAACACCCCGTGGCGCAACCGCGTCCAGACCTTCGATGCACCATTCAGCCTTGAGAGAACAGATGCGATCACGCTCAACGTAAATGGTGTGCCAACAACTTATCCCAGCCTACCAGCTGTCAAGCTTTTCAATGATCTCAACCAGTACTGGAATCCACTCACACCCACCGCGGGCGTGAAAAATCCTCAAACTGGTACGATCATCGAGATTCGTTCCTACAGCTCACAAGGCAACTTCCTGCAAGTTCAGGTGCGCCCGGCCAGATAAGCCGATCGCATTATCTGCTTGAAAGCAAGTCTGTATCCCCCACAGGTTTTCCTGCGGGGGATTTTCTTTCCAACGGGGGTGATGCTGCGCTACTTGATCGGTACACCAGGCGTTGGATCGCTGGTTGAATTCGGGACAAGAGGGTTCAGTTCCGGGCATAGGATCAGCGTGCCATTGAAATCCGTATTGTAGATAACTTCGGTCCCCTCCACCTCGAGCCAGATCTGAAAGCCAGGCACACGCCCCGGCGGGTAGAATTGGCCTGGGCGTGGGCAGCCCAGCGCGGCGTTTAGCCAATTCTTTTCTTCTGTCTTAACCAGCATAATCTTTTCGGCGTCAATTTTCAAACGGTTTGCAAGATCCTTTTTCGCCAAAGAGACGTACTTTTCGACAGGAGGAAGATTGGATGGCATATATACAGACTCCTGCGTATTAAAGAATTGTAACGGATTCTCAGGTGAATTTTCCGATGTGACGATTTGTGGCTCGGAAGGCGGCAATTCGGGGGCCTGTTCAGTTCCTGCCTGAGAGACCCCACAACTCCCTAAAACCAGCGAAAGCAGGAATATCAGTGTAATCCAATGGGTTCTCATAACACAGCCTCCTTTTGAGGTTCAGGATGGTTCCTGGCGCATTTTCCAGACGAATTCCCTGTCTTAAAGGTTTCCCCACTTGCTAAGAGAATTTTCATTTTCAGGTTGGGGAACTAAATAATCTCCCTGCAGGGGGGACTGTACTGAATGCCAGCCTTATTCCTCCCTGAAACGGTTTTGTACTTGTCCCCACAATACGGGGACTTGCGCGCACGGGGGTTTTCTTGTATGCTTGCAATCACATTTAAGGTGTACTGAAATCAACATGGCAAAACTCGAAGACCTCATCAAACAAATCCCTGATGCCAAATTACGCGCCGAAATTGCGCACGAAGCGGCGGCTCTCAAATCCACCAAAAAATTCGGACTGGTATTCGAAGAACATATTCCCGAACGAGTGCAATTACCTGGCCTGCCCGTGCGTGCGGGCTCACGCGTTGTTAAGCGTGGTAATGGGAAACAGGTCTTCCAGGTAGTGGACATCAAAGGTAATACCGCCCGCCTTGCACCGGAACCCGAGGGACAGGAAGAAACTGCAAAACTCAATGAATTGGTGATCGTCAAAAAATTTGGCGAACCAATTTACCCCACACTCACGCCCCGCGACCGTGTAGAACGTGCACCCGACAAACCCTGGCATACGATTATCAATGCCGATAACTTCCATGCCCTGCAACTCTTGTTGTATTGTTATGAAGGCGCAGTGGATGTGATTTACATTGACCCACCATATAACAAAGGCGCCAGAGATTGGAAATACAACAACGATTATGTAGATTCAAGCGATCAATGGCGATATTCTAAATGGCTAGCGATGATGAAAAGGCGTCTAGTCTTGGCAAAGCGACTCTTAAAGCCAGATGGCATTCTTGTTGTGACTATTGATGAAAACGAAGTTCATCATCTCGCTATTTTGCTAGAGCAACTTTTTCCTGAGTATCTTCGTCACATGGTGACAGTTGTAATCAATCCAAAGGGCACAGGAAAGCTAAACTTTGCTCGTGTTGATGAATACGCTATCTTCTGTGTACCTCAGACAGGAACTCCCTTATTATCAGGGAATCTCATACCTCAGATGACTCAACCAATTAGCGATTTGATCTCTCCAGAAATTGGAGATTACTCAGAGAAAGAAGATGATGAAGCGGAAGTAACTGAAGAAGAAATAATTGAGAAGCAACAATTGATGTCGGTTGATACACAGAATCTTCCTTTTCCAGAAGAAGAGGCTGATTTATGGGAATTGCGCCATGCTCGTCGTCGTGGAAACGAATCAAGTTATCGACATCAACGCAAGAATCAATTTTATGCCATTTATATTGATCCAGTTGCAGAGCGTGTGATCAAAGTCGGAGATTCGCTAACTCTTGAAGACAATCCATCTTTTGAATCTGTTGACGGTCTTCTTCCCATTTGGCCAATTGATGATGAAGGCAATCATCGTTGTTGGCGGTTTATCCCAGATTCGATGCGTAAACTCGTTGCAGAAAATCGGGTTGTGTTAGGACGCAAAAACAAAAAACGTGAAACTTGGACACTGAACATCTGGGAAAGGAAGCCCACTCTAAAAAAAGTGAAGACAGTATGGTGGACAAGTCGCCACGATGCAGGAACTCACGGTACTAGTTTGCTTCACAAAATCCTTGGTCGTCGCGATGCATTTCCTTTCCCCAAGTCCCTTTACGCAGTTCGTGATACCTTATCTACTATTTGTGCGAATCGACCTAATGCGTTAATTTTAGATTTTTTTGCAGGTTCTGGCACAACTTTTCATGCCACAGCTCTTTTAAACTTGGAAGATGGCGGTAATAGGCGTTGCATATTAGTAACAAATAATGAAGTTAGCGAAAAGCAATCTAACCAGTTGAATGAAATGGATCTTTATCCAGGCAATCCAGATTATGAGAAGAATGGTATTTGCGAATCAGCAACATGGCCTAGATGCAAATATGTTATCAATGGCAAACGTGATGATGGCACAGAACTGGTTGGTGCATATCTTAGTAGCCAGGAGACAACTGGGCAAAAGAAAAAAGGACGGGAGATGAAATATGGATTTGAAGAAAACATCGAATATTTCCGCCTTGATTTTCTCGACCCGAACGAAGTGGCATATGGTGAGAAGTTTGAATCTATTCTGCCCATCTTATGGATGATGGCGGGCGCGCAAGCCAAGCGCGAAAATGACAAAGGTGAAAAAGCATGGTTCATTCCCACAGGCTCACCCTTTGCTGTATTAATTGATGAACACGCCTTTTCTCAATTCAAGCAAGCCATTGCAAAACGCACTGACCTAGCGCATATCTTCCTTGTCACCGATAGCATGGAAGCCTATCGCAGTATGCTTGCACAACTGCCTGATACGCTCAAAACAAAAATGCTTTACAAGAGTTATCTGGATAATTTCCGAATTAACACCGAGCAGAGTACCTAATGTCATTGCGAGGGCTGGTGGTTGAGTAGGGCGAGTGCTTTTCTCGCCCATATCGAAACCCAGCCCGAAGGCTCGCAATGACATGTAAAGAGAATTTATGAACATTGAACTAAAAGGCTTTCAGGAAATCGCCGCAGGGCAATTGCGTGAAGATGTTGAATATGCCCGTTGGCGAAGATAAAACAATGGCCTGCGAACGACCACGGGCTGCCTCTGCACGGGCATATTCAATGTCTTCACGCAATTGGCTTGCAGCGATTTCCTGAAAGCCTTTTAGTTCGATGTTCATAGATTCTCTCTCATATTGTCACTGCGAGGAGCGTTTTTTGCGACGAAGCAGTCTCCTT
>JANMSY010000158.1:0-25687 GCA_031389865.1 Anaerolineales bacterium
CAAATCCAGCCGCCAGATTCGGGGCAAATGCCAGTGTATCTCCTGCATTTACGGGATTTGGCAATCCCTCGTTAGCAGAATCACGGCACTCCCAATGACCTTTTTTTCTGTGATTTTTGAATTGGATAAATCTTGTTATAATCGCCCCATGCTTAATCAACTTGGGCTTACGCCTGCGCAGATCGAAAACAAACTTGACCGTATCCTCTTAAAGGTACAAAAACCCGGTCGTTATGTCGGTGGGGAACTGAATAGCACGGTAAAAGATTGGGATAAGGTGGCGACCCGGGTTGCCTTTGTGTTCCCCGATATCTACGATATTGGCGTTTCAAACGTCGGGCTCAAAATCCTCTATGACCAGGTCAACCAGCGGGATGATGCGCTGGCGGAACGAGCCTACGCGCCCTGGTTGGATATGGAAGCCCTCATGCGCGAGCATGGGATTCCGCTCTACACGCTCGAATCAAAACAGCCACTGGCCTGCTTCGACCTCATCGGCTTTTCCCTCCCCTACGAGACTCTCTACACGAACGCGCTGAATGTACTCGATCTGGCGGGGATTCCGCTGCGCTCTGCCGACCGCGACGAAACCCATCCCTTCATCATCGCCGGCGGACATTCCACCATGAACCCCGAACCCATGCACGCGTTCATCGACGCGTTCGTCATCGGCGAAGGCGAAGAGGTCATTCACGATATTATCAATGTAGTCAAGTCATTGCGAAAGGCGCAGCGACCAAGCAATCCCCAGGCAAACGAGGCGATTGCTTCAACACCATTGGTGTCTCGCAATGACATATTGAGAGAACTTGCGAAGATCCAGGGTGTCTACGTCCCACTTTTTTATGAGGCATATTATCTGGAGGATGGCACGGTCTCACATATTGAGCCGACCGTTGCAGATATCCCCAGGATCATCACCAAGCGCATCGTCCCTGTGCTGCCTCCCCCACCGACCAAATTCATTGTCCCAAACATCGAAATCGTCCACAACCGCATCTCGGTCGAGATCATGCGCGGCTGCACGCGCGGCTGTAGATTCTGTCATGCGGGGATGATCACGCGTCCCGTCCGCGAACGAACCGTGGACGAGGTCCTGCAAGCCGCAGAAGACGCCCTGCGGTCCACGGGCTTCGAAGAATTGGCGTTGTTGTCGCTGTCATCCTCCGATTACAGCAACGTGCTGGAGCTGGTCACAAAGGTTGGGGAGAAGTTCGCTGGCACACATCTCAAGGTGTCACTTCCATCCTTGCGCATCGAATCAGTTTCCATAGACCTGATGGAAAAACTCAAGGATAGCCGTTCCGGCGGATTTACGCTTGCCCCCGAAGCTGCCACCGAACGCATGCGCCGTATCATCAACAAGTTCATCCCGGATGAAGAGATCATCAACACCACGCGCGAGATCTACCGCCGCGGCTGGACAACGATCAAGCTGTATTTCATGATCGGTCATCCCAGCGAAACATTGGAAGATGTGCAGGCCATTGCCGACCTGTGCAAACGAGTGCTGGCCGAAGGGCGCAAAGTGATCGGCATGAAAGCCAAACTGAACGCGGGTGTCAGCACGTTCGTGCCTAAATCGCAGACACCCTTTCAATGGGTTTCCTGTGACACACCTGAACAGATCCAGGCCAAGCAATCACTATTGCGGCGCGAGCTGATGCGCGACAAAAGCATCAAACTCAGCCTCACAAAAGCACACGACTCATTCCTCGAAGCATGGCTGTCACGCGGTGACCGCCGCATGGCGGAAGTGGTGTATAGCGCCTGGAAGAATGGCTCGAAATTTGACGCCTGGGATGAAGGGCGGAAGTATGATGCATGGATGCAGGCATTTGAAGAGCACGGGCTCGACCCGATCTTTTATACACACCGCCAGCGCCGCACGGACGAGGTCTTCCCTTGGGAGCATATTACCGCCGCGGTCCGCAAGAACTTCCTGTTCCAGGATTTCAGGCAATCGCTCGAAGGACAGATCCGCGTGGACTGCCGCTTGAACTGTTTTGCATGCGGCATCCTGCCAATATTCGCAAATATGCGCCGCGAGAACCCCGGCGACGTGTGGAAATGCCCGGATGTAAAAAGCCCCGCCAAAAAACAATCCCTGCTGACTGATCTGCCCGTGGTGGGAGATTGATTTAATGGCAAAGACCAATAAGCATGTTTTTCTCGCGCGTCTCCTGCGTGAGCGTGACAAATTTGAGTTGATCGTCAACCGCATTGGTTTTACGCGCCAGATCGCCATGCCGGGCGTTTTAGGGAAATGGTCCATCAAAGACATGCTTGCTCATCTGCTAGCCTATGAGCAATATATTGCCGACCGCATGGAGGAGATCGTTCAAGGTGAAATTTATATTCCCTGCAAAACACAAACCGCTCTGGACGCATTTCTCGAAGAATTTGGATATCCAGATTTCGGTTCCCCCCTGCTGGACGATGAGGTTCCTGGCGCCTGGGTAATCGAGAAACACAGGAATGTATCCCTGGAGGATGTGGTTGCTCAGGAAATCCATGCATTCGCGTCCATTGTTGCTGCTCTGGAGAAAATGGGGGACGAAACCATCACCCGTCATAACATCTACGAACGTGTTGCCAATAACACCTACAAACATTACCGTACGCATATCCGTGACATCAGGCACTGGATGAGGGTGAACGCGGCCAACTCCAGGCACTCGTAAGGACTCGTAATGCGCATTCGTATCACCTTTGCAAAACAGGGGGCTTTGCGTTACACAGGACATCTCGACTTGCATAGATTATGGGAACGTGCCGCCCGTCGCGCAGAACTTCCGCTGGCCTATTCCCAGGGATTTCATCCGCAGCCGAAGATGACGATCGCGGCTGCGCTTCCGCTTGGGTTTTCATCGCGTTGCGAGGTGATCGACCTGCGGCTCGAGCATGATGTTCCATTGGATGGCTTGTGCGACAAACTTCAGGGAACATTGCCGACAGGCATCCAGGTATTCAATGTGGAGAGCGTGGATGAAAAATCTCCGGCGTTGCAGACCCAGGTGGCGTCGGCGGAGTATGAAGTCCATTTGACGGAAGCAGTGGACAGCTCCGAACTGAAACGGAGGATTGATTCCGTTATGGAGTCCGAATCCATCATCCGTGAACGGCGCGGCAAGACCTATGATCTCCGTCCCTTAATGGAGGAACTGAATCTTTCATCTGAGGGTAAAATCTTCATGCGGCTCGCCGCGCGTGAAGGGGCAACGGGACGCCCTGAAGAAGTATTGGATATACTGGGAATTGCGTTCGAAGGGACGCGCATCGAAAGAACTCAGATCATTTTTAAATCATAGGTGGAGGAAGTTATGGCACTCATCGGAGCCTTTTTCTTCGGGTTCGTCCCCATGTTTCTGTTCGCGGCATTTGTCAACTGGCTGGACCGTTATGAAAAGGAGCCAAAGTTATTGCTGGGTGCCGCCTTTGGTTGGGGTGTGATCATTGCCGGCGGAGGCGCATATGTTTTGAATACCGCGTTTGGCATGGGTATTTACGCATTGACAGGTTCAGCAGGCGCAGCCGAGTTTGGAACGACTTCCATTGTTGCCCCCATCATTGAAGAAGGCCTGAAAGGACTTGCCGTCCTGGTGGTATTTCTGCTTTTCCGCAGGGAATTCGATTCGATACTGGACGGAATCGTTTATGGCGCGATCACAGCCATGGGATTCGCTGCCATAGAAAATGTCCTGTACATTTATCGCAATGGGTATCAGGAAGGCGGCTGGGAAGGCTTCTGGGTTCTGGTTGTTATCCGGGTCATGCTCGTTGGCTGGATGCATCCTTTTTTCACAGCATTTACGGGCATCGGTCTTGCGGTCGCACGCATGAGCCGCAATACGCTGGTGAAGATCCTGGCGGCCCCGGCGGGATACATCATTGCGGTGATTTTGCATGCCTTCCACAATACCTTCAGCGGGTTGATCGGTGGCTTTGAGGGTTTACTTGCAGGGACTGCCATAGATTACCTTGGCTATGCCTTTATGCTCGCTTTTATCATCTGGATTATTACCCATGAGCGGAATATCTTGAAAAGGAACCTGCACGAAGAGGTGGAAAAAGGTTATATTTCGCAGAAGCAATATACCAGTGCCATGTTGTTCTTCCAGACCAACGCCTATTTGGCTGCTCTTACTTCGGGGAGTTTCTTAAAAACAGCGCGCTTCTACCAGGTATGCGGAGAACTTGCCCACAAGAAGGAGCAGCGCATAAAACTCGGAGAAGAAAGAGGCAACACACGCATTATCGAGCAGCTGCGCTCCGAACTGGTGGCTCTCGCGCCTGTAGCAAAGACATAGCATGTAAGCCCTATGAAGACTTGTCCTTCGCAGGGCTTTGCAGTGTGATAAAATTTTGTCGCCCGCCCCCGTAGCTCAGTGGACAGAGTGTCGGCCTCCGGAGCCGAAGAGCGCAGTTCGAGTCTGCGCGGGGGCGCTTTTCGCGCCATGAATAATCTGCATACGCAAGAACAGAGTTCCCGCCCTTCAATTTCGACGACGTTTCAACATCTTTTTATCGGGGTGAAGGATTCAGCATACATCTATTGGATATTGGGGATTACCACACTCGTCGGCATGTTGATGAGAATATGGAAAATCAATGAACCGATCGCCTACGATGAGGCATACACCTTTATTTATTTTGCAACCCGGGCCTTCCGGCACATTCTGGCTGATTACAGCGCTCCCAATAACCACATCTTCCATACCATCCTTGTATATCTTTCCCACCAGTTGTTTGGCGGGCACACATGGATCGTACGATTGCCGGCTTTTATAGCAGGCACCCTTAGTATTCCTGCCGCGTATTTTGCCGCTCGCAGGCTGTTCAGTAGTCATCAATCTCTGGCGGCAGCCGCGCTCGTCTCGTTGACGCCGTGGTTCATCAGTTATTCCACCAACGGCCGGGGATATACACTCCTGACACTGCTTGCATTCCTGCTTGCAAATCTCGCGGGGCTGCTTGTCCAACACCAAAGCCGTTCCGCGTTAACCGCATTTGCGGTCACAGCCGCGCTTGGTTTTTACACCATACCCATATTTCTCTATCCCATGGCAGGAATTTGCCTGTGGATTTTAATTACCCATATGACTGCCTCAGAGCCGCGCGATCAAAAATTGCGAAGAAGCCTGACCTTCATGGGAGTATGTGCACTGACAGGTGTACTGGTACTGCTCCTATACTCGCCCGTGATTCTCTTCGGCACGGGGCTCGATTCAATTGCCAGTAATGAAATTGTGGAGTCACGAGACTGGGCCACATTTATGGAAAATCTCCGTCCACGCGCTGTCAACACATGGGAAAGCTGGATGTTAAATATTGCACCGCCACTTCAGCACCTTCTGCTGGGCGGATTCCTGATGTCTGTGTTTTTTTATCGAAAAGCATCGAACCAAAAAATACCCCTGCAAATTGTCATGGCGTTCTCGATCCTATTCCTCCTGGGTGTGCAGCGTGTTGCACCTTTTCCGAGGGTTTGGATTTACCTTGAAATGTTTTACATGCTTTTTGCAGGCGCCGGGCTTGTATGGCTGGCTGATTTGGTAATTCACAAGCTGGTCAGGATGGACTCTGCCGGTAAAATCGTCCCTGTGATCATTTTGCTGGCAGTCATGATTACATTCACAAGCAAATACATCAGCACACAGCAGGGATCAGGGATCGCCAATCGCAACATCCTGCCAGAGCAGCAGGCAGCTGGGTATCTGACATCCCACCTGCAGGCAGACGACACAATCATATCCATTGCACCGGTTGATCTTCGGACGGCTTACTATCTTTACATCAACGGCATTCCCTACGATGTTTTTTATCAAAGGGACAATCCTGTAAAAATCCGCAATGCGCTGGTAGTGCTCAGGACGACATCAAAGTACAATACCCCTGAAAGCCTGCTCGATTTCTACAACATCACATCCCAATTCGATCTGCAGGCGGCCCGCCTCGTTTTTGAATATGGGCCATTGAGCATTATCTCGATTCCAGCGAAATAGAACAGATCACAGTGATTTCAACTTTAATTGCAAGGCATATTTTCCTCTTCTCCAACATGATCATCCTTTTAATGAGCGTTGGATGTGGAGTCCGTCTGAGCGCTCAAAGCGTGACAACAGTCACTCCATTGATCCCCACAGTGACGCCTTCGCCTGCGCTCCCACCCATGGCCAGCGGGACGCCACCCCCGCCTCCCCAGCCGACAATTGCTCCCGTGGAAGGGATTTCAGCCACACAGCTCAATGTCCGTACCGAGCCCTCCACCGTGGGCAATGTCCTTGGGATCATTCCTGCCAATACGAGGCTGGAAATTATTGGAAGGGATCCCGGAGGAAATTGGTGGCAGATTCTCTATCCACAAGGGGTTGAGGGGAAAGGCTGGGTCAGCGCGCAATATGTCACAACGGCGAGCCAGCCCGAGGTCCCGGTGATTGGAGGCAACGGGATCGATCCAAACAATGGAAACGTGGCGATCATCCAGCAGCAGATCAATGTTCGAAGCGGCCCTGGAACCAGTTTCAATTCCCTGGGCACGCTGAATGCACAGGACGTTGTCAACCTGACGGGCAGGGATGCGAACGGAGTCTGGCTGCAAATTGCTTTCCCGACGGGCGGCGGGCCCAACGGAAAAGGCTGGGTGAATGCCGCATTTGTGCGAGCCACAGGAGCGGAAAACCTTCCCATTATTACGGATGCGGGTGAGGTCATCGGAACCGGCACGCCCACAGGAATCCCGTTTACACCGACACCCACGATCCTCCCCGCCTGGGTGGACAACGACTCACAAAATGCGCCGGCAGCGAGCATCCTATTCGGGGCATCTGGAACGCGTACACTGATCTATAACGGAGAGGTCTCGGCACCTGACGGCGATCTCCAGGATTGGATCCAGTTCATGCCTTACACTGAGCTGGTTTTTGCAAGCCTTGAATGTATGGGAAGCGATTCTCTTCAAGTCGATATTCTGGAGAACGGTCTGCCATCGGCGTTGGGTATTACATGCGGCGATCCTATGAAACTGCTCAGTGTAAAAGCCGGTTCAGCCTATTTGATCCAGTTGCAGGCATCGCAATCCAACAGCGGGTTACAATACGTCAATTACACAATTACAATTCAATCGAGTCCATAAATGAGTACATATCAGCCTATTTCACCTGACCGTTCCGATATTTTGCATGCCAAACGAATCTATGGGATCTGGTTTGGTGCAGCCCTTGGCCTTACATTTGCCGTGTTTGCCTGGGGCGTTGATGCCTTCTTGTTGAGCACCATGAACAGCCTGCATCCCTGGATCAAGTTTGTGGGCGGTGCAGTACCCAGCCTGATTGTTGGAGCTTTGGCGGGATGGCTATCCGCAAGAATTGACAAGCCGATAATTGCCGTCCTGATCTGGGCGGTTGCATCGCTCGCCTTTGCATGGCTGACCGTGATGCTGCCGCTGCAAATTGCGCCGCGGTTACTCGGTGTGATCGAGCCGGAAGTACAGAGCCTTCTGCACTATACCTACTATCCGGGTTTTTCCTCACGGGTTGGCGTGGCCTATGTATGGATTGTTATTTTTGTTTCCATTGCGGGGCTTTTACAGCTGCCTCTCAGTGATGGGGCTGTATTTTCCACATCCTGGCTGGGAAAACTAGCGCCCATGCTGGTTGGCCTTGTGCTGATGAGCATCTCTGGGACTATTATAGACGGGTTGAATAACGAACCTTTGCGGTCGCCGATTGATTCACTTAACTTAACGATCCAATTTTTTGTCGATCACGACGGGCAGGAAATCGACGTGCTGGAATCGCGCCGGATGCACCTTGGGTCGTTGCGCCCTGTTGGGGATTTGGTCACATCAGAGCGCAGCCTGATCGTCAGCGGCTACGATGAATACCTGGGCGAGGTCAACGTGCTGGTCAGATTTGAAAATGCCTGGGTGGACTGCAAGGTCTTTTACAACCAGCCCATCAACTGCAAACAAGTTGGGAACGTTCCTTGAAAGTGATAAATCACACCTACTTGTGTGTAATTGTACAAAATATCCTTTTATGGTAGAGTTAATGCAGAATTTCACAGTTGACCGAGGGCAGATTCAATGAATGCAGAAAAAATTCCCGATATTATTATCGGCAGATTGCCTGTGTACCTGCGTGCCTTGCAGAGACTATCAGAGAAGGGAATCCTGACGACATCCTCGCAGGAATTAGGAGGAATCGTAGGTATCTCTGCGGCTCAAATTCGCAAGGATATTTCACAGTTTGGCGAATTTGGCAAACAGGGAACGGGATACTCGATCCCGTTTTTGATTGAACGGCTTCAGGATATTTTGAAGGTACACCGTGTCTGGGACGTTGTCATTGTGGGCATGGGAGATATCGGGCACGCCCTGGCTCGCTATCATGGCTTTGCCAACCGCGGCTTTCGTATCTCAATGGTGTTCGACAATGATCCTCAGAAGATCGGTCAAAGAGTGGGAGAGTTTGAGATTAACGATACAAGCACATTGGTTGAAAAGATCAAACAGAACAAGGTCAAAATTGCCATGCTTACGGTCCCGGCAGTGGCTGCCCAGGAAATGACTGACCAGCTTGTAAAGGCGGGTGTAAAAGCCATCCTCAACTATGCCCCTACCAGCCTCAACGTGCCTGAGAATGTGCGGGTGCAGTATACTGATCCCGTGACTCACCTCCAGCGAATGACATATTATCTGGATTAAGAAACACAAAAAGGCGCCCGATCGGACGCCTTTATTTTTTTAATTATTCAAACTCAGACCTGCGGCAGGCTGCGCCGCAGAATGTTATACATGGGCAGGGCTTTGACGGCACCTTCCACAACACAGGTCATCGGGTTATCCACAAGATAAGCCGGGATGCCAAGCGATTTGGTCAGCAGTTTGTCAACACCCCGTAATAGTGCCCCCCCGCCACACAGCGCCACACCGCGGTCAATGATGTCCGCCACCAATTCAGGAGGAGTTTTTTCGAGGACACGGCGACCGGTCTCCACGATGGCTTTGAGCGGTTCCTGCAACGCCTCGACGATCTCGCCTGTGGTCAACGTGACTGGACGCGGCAGGCCCGTAACCTGGTCCTGTCCCTGCACTTCCATGCTATTTTCAGTATCCTGAGGAACGGCAGCACCAATGCGCATCTTAAGTTGTTCCGCTGTCACCTGGCCGATCACAATCCCATACTTTCTACGGACATAATTGACTATTGCATCATCCAGATCGGTGCCGCCTGCGCGTAACGTCTCAGCAGAGACAATGCCATACATTGCCATGACCGCGGCTTCGGTGCAGCCCCCGCCCAGGCAGATGACCATGTTTCCGGAGGGGGAACCAATCGGCAGGTCCACCCCAAGGGCGGCGGCAAGCGGCTGTTGGATTAAAGACGCTTCACGGCTTCCTGCTTCCAGCACTGCTTCGTGAACGGCGCGGCGCTCCACGCTTGTCACCCCATATGGGACTGTGATCATGACGCGGGGGCGAAAGATACGCATGGATCCACTCACACGCTGGAGCAGATAGGAGAGAAGAGTCTCGGTAATTTCGTAGTCGGCAATTACCCCATTCTTAAGCGGACGGGCAACCTCAATACTTTCAGGGACACGCCCATACATGTCACGTGCCTCCTGCCCGACTGCCACCATTTTCTGGTTATATACTTCAATGGCAACAATCGTCGGCTCCTCCAACAACACTTGCGTGCCATCAGCCAGACGGGTGAACATGGTACCCAGGTCAATCCCCAGGTCTTTTGAAAACAATGCCACGGTGCCTACAATTCTGAGAGATAAGTTCGTTGAATGAATAGCGCTGGACTACAGGGAAGCGTCATGCTCACCAAACACATCCTTGACTTTGCGGTAGCGACGGGCTACGTCAAGGCGCAGGTTGGATCTTCGCAGCGCAGCTTCCATTGTAAGGTATGCGTCCTGGTCGTCTTCAGGCTTGATTTTTGCCAGTGCGTCTTCCGCCCGCTTCCTGGCGGCTTTGGCACGGGTGATATCAATGTCTTCGATATTTTCTGCAGCATCTGCCAGGATGGTCACGATCTCGGGCTGGACTTCAGCCATACCACCGGCGACAGCGAACAATTCCTCCTTACCACCCTGCCGAATTTTGATCACGCCGTATTTGAGGATCGTAAGCACGGGCGCGTGATGAGGCAGGATGCCCATCTCACCAGCTACGCCCGGCAGAATAACAATATCCACGTCACCTTGAAAGACGGTCCGATCTTGAGAGACGATTTCACAACGAATAGTCATGTTCCAGTTCCGTTTCAACGTTCACAATGTATGAACGTTTTTACGCACCCTTGGTGATCTTGTCCGCCTTTTCACGGACGTCTTCAATTGTGCCAGCCATCATAAACGCCTGTTCAGGCAGATCGTCGCAGTGTCCGTCGAGGATTTCACGGAAGCCGCGCACGGTATCCTTCAATGGGACATAGCGTCCTTCAATGCCGGTGAAACGCTCTGCGACGAAGAAAGGCTGGGAGAAGAAGCGTTCGATCTTGCGCGCACGCGCCACAACCAGTTTATCGTCTTCGCTCAACTCGTCAATGCCGAGGATGGCAATGATATCCTGTAAATCCTTGTAGCGCTGTAGAATACGCTGGACTTCGCGCGCGGTTCGGTAGTGCTCTTCACCCACAATATTGGGATCAAGAATTCGGGAGGTGGATCCGAGCGGGTCCACAGCGGGATAAATCCCCTTTTCCACAATGGAACGCTCCAAAGCGATGGTGGCATCGAGGTGGGTAAATGTCGCGACAGGGGCCGGATCGGAGTAGTCATCCGCGGGAACATACACAGCCTGCATCGACGTAATGGAGCCAGTGCGGGTGGAGGTAATGCGTTCCTGCAACTCACCCATTTCAGTAGCGAGAGTGGGCTGGTATCCCACAGCCGACGGCATACGACCCAGCAAAGCCGACACTTCGGAGCCAGACATGGAGAAGCGGAAGATGTTATCCACAAAGAGCAAAACATCCTTGCCCTGATCGCGAAAATATTCAGCCATAGCCAGCGCTGTCAGAGCCACACGCAGACGGACACCCGACGGCTCATTCATCTGCCCATACACCATTACTGTATCTTTCATAACGCCGGACTCGAGCATCTCACGATAGAGCTGCGTACCCTCACGGGTGCGCTCACCGACACCCGCAAATACCGAGTTGCCCTCATGTTCAGTTGCCACGGAGCGGATGAGTTCCATGATGATAACCGTCTTGCCTGTACCTGCGCCACCAAAAATGCCTGTCTTGCCGCCTTTGGTAAAAGGAGCGATCAGGTCAACCACTTTGACGCCCGTTTCGAATATTTCCACACGAGTGGATTGTTCTGAAAACGGCGGTGCACTGCGGTGAATTGGGTAGAGCATTTCTGCATTAACCTCGCCCTTTTCATCCACAGGTTTGCCAAGGACATTGAAGATACGTCCAAGAGTGGATGGCCCCACGGGAACCATAATAGGTGCACCGGTCGCGAACGCAGGGACACCGCGCTGAAGACCATCCGTCGCATCCATTGCAACGGTGCGGACCCAGTTGTGGCCGATATGATTTTGCACTTCCAAAACAAGCGGGTCTTTTCCGGGGCGTTCCACCTGAATGGCTTCGAAAAGCTCAGGAATATCTCCCTCGGGGAATTCCACATCCACCACTCCACCCAAGATTTGTACCACACGGCCTGTTGCGTTTGCCATGATTTTCCTCCAGTTATTTCGCGGCAAGCGCTTCCGCGCCGCCTACAATGTCTAAGATATCGTTTGTGATTACCTGCTGGCGAACCTTGTTATAAGCAAGTTGTAACGCGCTGACAAGTTCCTTGGCATTTTCCGTGGCGTTCCGCATGGCAACCATACGCGCTGCATGTTCACTTGCCTGTGACTCAAGCACCGCCTGATAGACCTGCAACGCAGTAAAACGCGGGATCATCTCGTCCAAAATGTCCTTTTGATCAGGTTCGAACTCATAGGCCGCGGCCGGACCCGTATGGTGCTGACCAAAGTCCTCCACCAATCCTTCCCCACTTCCAATTTCAAGTGGAAGAAGTCTCTTCACATTGCTCACCTGGCGGGCCATGTTGATGAAATCGGTATAGATCAGGAAGACCTCATCCACGTCACCCTTGATGAATTCATCAACCACCAGCCTGCCAATCGCGGAAACCGCTCCAAATTTCGGAGTGGAGGGAAGATTACTAAAATCAGCCACTATGGGTTTGCGAAGACGCAGAAGAAGGTCACGACCTTTGCGCCCCACTGTAATATATTTTACGGGGAGATGATATTTGTCAAAGCGCTGTAAAACATAGCGGATAACATTCGTATTGTACGCGCCCGCCAGGCCACGGTCAGCTGTCATCACGATGACAAGAGCATTTTTCGGGTCGGTCCGTGCCGTCAATAGCGGATGCAGGTTCAGCGTTCCGGGTTGATTTGTGATGTGAGTCAACACCTGCCAGGCTTTGGTTGCGTAGGAGCGGGTCGCAGATAGGGCCTGGATCGACTTTCGCACCTTGGCCGCGCTGACAGCTTCAAGCGCGCGCGTCACCTGGGATATGTTCTTTACACTTTTGATGCGGAGCCGCATCTCACGCGCAGATGCCATGGTTTATGCCTGCCAGGAATGAAGGAAAGCATCCAGCGCCTTAACCATGTTTGCGCGAGTGCTATCCGTGATCATTTTCTTTTCAAGAATATCTCTTCCAATTTCAGGATAGGAAGCTTCCATGAACTTGAGCAGATCAGTCTGCCATTGAGGCATGTTCGCGACAGGCACTTGATCGGCGTAGCCATTCGTACCGGCAAACAGCACGATGACCTGATTGGTAAGCGACATGGGGGAATATTGCGGCTGCTTGAGGATTTCCTGCATACGCTGACCGCGGCCAAGCTGCTGCTGCGTCGCCTTATCCAGATCGGAGGCCATGAGGGCGAATGCCGCCAGTTCACGATAAGCAGCCATATCCAGACGCAAACGCCCTGCGACCTGTTTCATGGCTTTCGTTTGAGCATCACCCCCCACACGTGAGACTGAGATACCCACATTGACGGCAGGACGGATGCCAGCATTGAAGAGGTTGGTCTCAAGATAGATCTGCCCATCGGTAATTGAAATTACGTTGGTTGGCACATATGCAGAAACGTCGCTGAGAAGAGTCTCGATGATCGGCAGCGCTGTAAGAGAACCACCCGTGCCTTTCACCTTGACGATCTTGTGATCATCGGCATTGCTCATTTGTTTTCGTGCTTCCTCAGCTTCGTCCCTGGAGATCGGACCTGTGTAAATTTTTCCGTCCACTCCATCCTTCTCGGAAGCAAGTGAATCGCCAAAATCATTTTTGACGATCACGTATTTGTTTGCCAGACGGGCGGCGCGTTCAAGCAGGCGCGAGTGGAGATAAAAAACATCACCAGGATACGCTTCACGTCCAGGCGGGCGGCGCAGCAGCAGGGAAACCTGACGATATGCCCAGGCATGTTTTGAAAGGTCGTCAAAAATGATGAGCGCGTCCCGTCCGGTTTCCATGAACTCTTCGCCCATGGCGGAACCAGAGTATGGCGCAATATATTGCAGGGCTGCAGATTCATCGGCTGCCGCGACCACAACAATGGTATGTTCCATGGCACCGGCACGTTCAAGAATACCCACCGTACGCGCAACCGCCGCTTTTTTCTGACCGATCGCAACATAGATACAGATCAGGTCTTTTCCTTTTTGGTTGATGATTGCATCAATCGCAATGGCTGTTTTGCCTGTCTGGCGGTCGCCAATGATCAACTCACGCTGGCCGCGTCCCACAGGGATCATGGCGTCGATGGATTTGATACCGGTCTGAACCGGCGTATCCACGTCCTGACGCTGTACAACACCGGGCGCGATACGTTCGATGGGGCGAAAGCCTGTGGTCGAGATGGGGCCTTTGCCATCAATAGGCTCACCCAGCGCATTGACTACACGCCCAATGAGCGCATCACCGACTGGGACTGAAGCGATACGTCCCGTACTGCGCACGGTCATGCCTTCGATGATTCCCCCGTATTCGCCCATGATGATCACACCTACGCTGTCTCTCTCAAGGTTGAATGCTGTCCCCATCACCCCATTGGCAAACTGGACAAGTTCCTGTGCTCTTACATTTGCAAGTCCCTGAACGCGGGCAATACCATCGCCTGCTTCCAACACCGTACCAATGTCACTAATATTGAGTTCAGGTTCAAATCCCTCAATTTGCTTCTGCAAATCACCTGTGATTTGCTTGATCAGATCTGTCATGAATCCTCCACGCAAATTCATATTATGTACAACAACCCGGATAAGATTTTTATCCGGGCGTATGAGTAATTTTGATCATGTTTCCTGCGACACGGTTGCGCCAGTCAGGGCAAGCCTTCGTGAGGAGGCGCACAATCGAACCAATGATACCTGAAAGAACCTTCATTGTCTAGTTACACTGTGCCGCATAATTATCCAACATGTAACGTGGAAGTCAACTTCCCGGTCATCTCATTATGGATAATCATAGAACAAGCGCTGCAACTATTTTTAGGCAATACCCCCTTGTCAATTGCACAGGTTGTACTATACTAACTCACAATTTTTGGCTGACAAGGAGAGAAAATGCTTTCTCATGGAGAAGAAAAGCCCCCCAGTCGTCGTATAAAGAGATACTGGAAGGTTGCAGTACTCGCGAATATCAAGGATGAAGCAAAACCCAAACCAGAGGGAGTTCCACCTGACGCGTTTGCCGACTTCGATCACATCGAAACGATAGACTCGATCCGGGCCGCGCTCGAGACGGATGGCCATCAAACCATCTTTCTCCAGGCTGACGGGACTCTCCCCTACTCCCTGCAGGATGAAAAGCCGGATATCTGTTTCAATATCGCAGAGGGGCTCGGGGGCGACGCGCGCGAGGCCCAGGTCCCTGCCCTGCTGGAGATGCTGAAAATCCCATACACCGGCTCACGCGTCTTAGCCAACGGAATCTCCCTTGATAAGACCCTCACCAAACGCATATGGCGCGACCGACGCCTGCCTGTTGCTCCCTTTCAGGAATTCAACACCGGAGACGAACCACTGCGCTCGGATCTGGAATTCCCATTGTTCGTCAAACCTGCCCGCGAGGGAACAGGCATGGGCGTGGACATGAAGGCTATCGTCAAGAATGAGAAGGAACTGCGCGAGCGTGCCGAATACATCATCAACACCTACCAGCAGCCGGCGCTTGTCGAAACGTTTCTTCCGGGCCGCGAATTCACCGTGGGAATCCTTGGCCGTTCAGATGCGAAATTGTACTCACGCCACCCTGAATGGTATGAGAAGGATGGTTTTCACCGCTTCCCCATCCTCGAACTGGATATGACGCGTTCCGTCACACCACTGGTATACAGTAAGGAAGCAAAATCGAAGGATGTAGGTGAGGAAGGCGCGCCAGGATACTTTTGCCCCGCAGAAGTCGAACCTGAACTCGAGAAGAAATTAAAGTACTACGCCCTGCGGGCGCACCTGCTCTTGAATACACTGGACATCTCACGCACAGACATCCGCCTGGACGAGCAGGGTAATCCTCGTGTCATGGAGATCAACACCCTGCCTGGCCTCACACCTGATTACAGCGATCTCTGCCTGCAAAGCAAGGCCGAAGGGATCCGTTATGAAGACCTGATCCTCGAGATTCTCTATCTCGGAGCATCGCGTTGGAACATGGTCGAGCCACGTGACATCGTTCCTGAAAATAATCATAAGAGGAAGTAAATCCCAGCCGTCTTAAACGCAAAATGCGGAGGCTTCCTCGGAAGCCTCCGCATTTGTTTTGCCAGGTCTGCGTCATCTTCAAGAAGTGACTACTTTTATGTTGAACCTCTGTGAAGAGATGGCATTTCTCAAGCTATGCCAGAGCAATACATACATTTCCACACTACGCGCAGATTCAATCCCACCCAGGTCTACAATCTCATTCCAGCCGAACCAGTCACGAAGGATTCTGACAACGGTGGCTTTCGCTTCAATCTCGTTCCCGCTAACGAAAACATGAGTTCGTTCAAGCAACTTGGCAGGGTCAACCATGACATTTGCGTTGACCGTGTTCAGTGTTTTTACCACTTTTGTTTCCGGAAATGCCCGCTGAATTTGCTCCCCAAGAGAATCTGTATTACAGACTGTAAGTGTCCATCTGTCCGTCGTACGATCGATCGGATTTGACGTATCGATCAGGATCTTGCCTTTCAGGTTTTCGGCTCCTGCGAGTTGGAGGGCGTTCATGGATGCCATCCCCAACGTACAATTGAAAACAATTTCCCCGAATGCCGCTGCATTCATGAACGTTCCATATAAGGCGTGCTGCCCGGCATCACGAGCCCAGGCAACGGCCGGGGGATTGGCCTCATCACGCGACCCCAGCATCACTTCATGACCGAGTTGCACCAGCTTCGAAGCTATTGTTTGCCCAGTTACTCCCGAACCTAATACGCCAATCTGCATAGGAACTCCTTATAGTGCTTTGATTTTAGCAGGCTTGATTCCTCAGCCCGGACGATCTGTTTCGAGTATAAACCCATTCGCCATACTTTGGATTTGCCCAAAGTCTGTCCGAATACAGTAGTCGATCAACCGGGTGATTTTGCCATTTCAAGCGGAACGTCTCTGCGCGTTCCCGTTCTTCGAGTGAACTGATCATAAATGCAACGGTCTCTTCATAGGCGGGAATAAAAATGTGCTGCAGGGCATTTACATGTTTCTGAGTCCTGCGCAACCTACCCGCCAAAATCACCTTGTCCAAGTTCATAGTGGTGAATTCTAATGGTCGGCTTCGTCAGTTTTGTCTTGAGCCACTTCAAGCGGAACGTCTCTTCGCGTTCGCGTTCCTCGAGGGAGCTGACAATGAACGCAATCGTATCCTGATATTGCGGAATAAAAATGTGTTGAAGCGCATTTACGCGGCGCTGGGTTTTTCGCAGTTCGTTCGCCAACCGCCAAACCGTGGCTGTCAGCATGGCAAGCTGCGGGATGCGCAACAAGACGTCACGGAAGGCAGTGCTGGCTTCATCCAAAACAGCAGCAGTATCACCCGGGCTATAGAGCAATTTCGGCGGCTCCCCACTGGCAGTGATTTGGGGGATGGCTACGCCCATGATACCGCGCAATTTGACGTGAACATCTACGGTTTTATTGACTGCCAGGGCTGCCCACTCCACGTGATCACTGCCCATCACCAGTCGCGCCTTTTCCATGGCATCGTAGGCGGTTTGAAGCAATGCCCACACTTCCTTTTGAACCATGTCGGCCTCCTTCGCGACGCGGACAAGCTCACCTGTTAACGCCTCGCGTTTCCGGTCAAGGATCTCATAACCTTCCTTCGCAAAGCGAAGTTCCTTCTTAAGGCGGATCAGGTTTGTACGAGTAGGAGGAACACTAATTTGCGGCATCTTCACCCTTATAATATTGTGCGATCTCGTCCAACGTTACGCGCGTGAGTTCAGTCTTCTCCAACATGGAGAGCAGTTTCCAGCCAATTTCGAGGGTTCTTTCGATCGTCCGGTTCTCAGTGAAACCCTGATTGACAAACTCCTGCTCGAATGCGCGTCCAAACCGCAAATACTTCTGGTCCGTTTCACTTAATTCTTCTTCACCAATGACGGAGGCAAGTGCACGTATATCCTGCGTTCTGGCATACGCAGCATAGAGCTGTGCACCCCAGCGCGGATGGTCGTCACGTGTGCGGTTCTTGCCAATTCCATCCTTCATGAGACGGGAAAGGCTGGGAAGAACGGTCACAGGCGGGTATACGCCTGCAAACGAAAGCTCGCGCCCAAGCACGATCTGCCCTTCGGTAATGTAACCGGTCAGGTCAGGCATCGGATGCGTGATATCGTCGTTAGGCATCGTCAGGATGGGAATCTGTGTAATCGAGCCCTTACTTGTACGGATACGACCGGTGCGTTCGTACATAGAGGCAAGATCGCTATACAAATATCCCGGGTAACCCTTACGGCTGGGAACCTCGCCACGGATATTTGAAATCTGTCGCAGGGCTTCGCCATAATTGGTCATATCAGTAAGCACCACCAGGACGTGCATCTCGCGTTCGTAGGCAAGATACTCGGCCAGTGTCAGCGCAGCACGCGGGGTTACGATGCGTTCCACCGGCGGATCATCTGCCAGGTTGAGGAACATCGCCACCCGGGTCAATGCTCCACTTTCCGTGAAGGAACGCCTGAAGTAATCTGCAACGTCATTTTTGACACCCATGGCTGCAAACACAATGGAGAACTGCTCTGTTTCGGTACCTGCGCCTTCCCCCGCTACTCTTCCCAGAGTAGCCTGACGAACAATTTGAGCGGCGAGCTGATCGTGTGGCAAGCCAGCGCCGGAGAAGATGGGAAGTTTCTGTCCGCGCAGCAGTGTATTCAACCCATCAATGGTCGAAATACCAGTTTGGATGTAATCGCGCGGGTAGATGCGCGCCGTCGGGTTGATCGGTTGGCCGTTCACATCCGCGTAACGATCCGTGAGTGGCTGTGGTCCGCCGTCAATTGGATTGCCAAGACCATCAAAGACGCGCCCCAGCATTTCCTCAGCGACCGGCATGTGGAGCGTATTTCCGAGAAAACGGACACGGGTTCCATCCACCGACAAGCCGGTCGAACCCGCGAACACCTGTATCACTGCCGTTCCCTCTCCGACTTCCAGCACACGTCCACGTCGAAGGTGGCCCTTCGAATCCCTGATTTCCACAACCTCATCGTAACGAATGTTCGTCGCGCCTTCCACGATCAGGATCGGCCCTTCGATGCGGCCAACACCGACGACCTCCTGCCCGCCAAGTACGGTTGCTTCGCTCATCTGTACTCCGCATCTAATTGACTCATTTGTTCGTCAATTGCTTTTTGAATATCTTCCAATTTGCTCAATTCATCATTTGGAACATTGGATTTCATACGAATCAGCGTATCCACCACAGGCAAATCGTGGATCAAGTTAATGGGAGCCCCTCGCTTGATGATGTTCATGCCTCGCTCATGGAAATAAAGAACGAGTTCAAGCATGCGAATCTGCTTCTCGATCGGTGAATAGGCATCCACAGGATCCGTGGCGTTCTGCTGCAAGATACCCTCGCGTAAGAGACGGGATGTTTCGAGAACCATACGCTCCGCATACGGCAGGGCATCCGGACCCACGAGCTTGACAATCTGCGATAAGCGATTTTCTTCACTTAACAATTCCATGGCACGGTTCCGCATGCCAAGCCAGTCCTTGCCAACCTTCTCGCGCCACCAATCCGCGACATCGTCAACGTATTCGCTGTAGCTATCGAGCCAGTTGATCGCAGGGAAATGACGAGCCGACGCCAGAGACTTATCCAGCGCCCAGAAGCAGCGGATGAAACGCTTCGTGTGCTGTGTTACCGGCTCCGAAAAGTCACCAGCAGGAGGAGACACCGCGCCCACGATGCTCACCGATCCCTGATTTCCGTTGAAAGTCTCCACGGATCCGGCGCGTTCATAAAATTCCGCGAGGCGGCCCGCCAAATACGCGGGATATCCTTCTTCTGCCGGCATTTCTTCAAGGCGACCAGAAACTTCACGCAATGCCTCCGCCCAACGAGAAGTCGAATCTGCCATGAGAGCAACGCTATAACCCATATCGCGGTAATATTCAGCAATCGTAATTCCTGTATAAATACTGGCTTCGCGCGCCGCCACAGGCATATTGGACGTGTTCGCGATCAGTACGGTGCGTTCCATCAAAGGGCGACCAGAGCGGGGATCGACGAGGTGCGGGAATTCCTGCAGTACTTCGGTCATCTCGTTGCCGCGTTCCCCACACCCGATGTAGACGATCACTTCCGCATCTGCCCATTTCGCGATGCTATGCTGCGTAACCGTTTTCCCTGAACCAAAAGGGCCCGGAATGCCTGCCGCGCCGCCTTTGGAGACGGGGAAGAATGTGTCCAAAATGCGTTGACCTGTGATCAATGGGACCTTATGTCCGAGGCGCCTCACAAATGGACGCGACCGACGCACCGGCCAGCGCTGCAGCATGGTCAAATCTTTTTCTTCCTTGCCAACCTTAAGTCTGGCAATGGGTTCGGTCACGGTGTACTCACCCGGCGCGGCGACCCAGGTGATCGTACCTTTATCATCCGGGTGAACCATGACGCGATGTTCAAAGGTCTCTGTTTCCATTGCGATGCCAAGGATCATTCCACCTTTCACTTCATCGCCGATGTTTACCCTGGTTTCATATTTCCAACGCTTCTCGCGGCTGATGGGGTCGAAACGTGCGCCGCGGCTTATGAAGGAGCCCATGGCTGCTTCAATTAAGGGCAGTGGACGCTGTACGCCATCATAAATACTCTGAATTAAGCCAGGACCCAGCTCAACGGACAAAGGCAAACCTGTTCCAAATATCGGAGCGCCGGTTTGCATACCGGAAGTTTCTTCGTAGACCTGGGCCGTGATAATGTCACCATCCAGACCGATCACTTCACCGACCAGTCGTTCTTCGCCAACTTCAACCAGCTCAAGCATACCTATATGGCGGGATCCGCGAGCACGGACCACAGGGCCGCTGATCCATGTAATGGTTCCAACTCGTTCACTCATACCTGTTCTCCAATCAACACTTTATAAACGGCGGAGCGGAGCGTTCCCTCCAAACGATCTAGCCGAGTCTCCAACGTGTTATCGTAATGTAATTTTCCGTCTGCTGCATCCACAATAATGCCCGTCCCCTCCTCAAGCGCACCCACACTGGTGAATTGTCCATCAAGCTCCTTGGATATTTCGCCCAGTGCGCCTTTCTCTAGAATAGCTTGTGTTGTTTTGTCTGCGCTGATTTGCGCTTTATTGACTCTCAGTTGCACCAGGGCTTCGCGGAGCAATAGTGAGGCAATCTGATCATAATCGGATCGCTTTTGAATATCAGACAGTTTTTCTCTCACCGTTTTGAAGACGCGATCAAGCAATTGTTCGCGATTTGTCAACTGCAAGGATCGTGCCTTCAGCTGAGCTGTCGCAACTGCCTGTCCACGGAGACGTTCTGCATCCTCATGAGCACGATCAAGAATAGTTTTACGTTCCTGCTCTGCCTGTTCCTGTACGCGCTTTCGGATCGCTTCTGCTTTTTCTTTCGCCTCTGTTTTTAATTGTTCCGCCTCATCGCGCACTTCTGTCAGGATAGCACGCGACAGCATCTCAATATCTTGGGCTTCAGTATTCATAGATCATTATCCAATCTCTTTTCTGCGCGCCATGACAAATGCTTGCTGCATGCGCCGGTCGAGTAGGGTATGAGGTGCAAAAGGGTGCGCAAGGATTCATAACTTGATTCCAATCGCGCGAAGAACTATTTCACCCAGAGATTCCTGGCCATCCGGAACGCCACCTTTCGCTGGAATCTCCACAACCAAGGGAATGGTACTGCGGAGTTTAAGGTGTTCCATCCTGGCAGGAATCAATTCAGCAATATCCTGGGTGACCAGGACAATGCCAATATCTTTGGATGCCTGGACCTCATCCAACGCCTGGTTCAATTCAGCCGCGGTGGTTGCCACCCGCCCGCTCACGCCCGCAAGCGAGAAACCCAGAACCGCCTCAGGATGTCCGATTACCAGAACCTTCATATCAATCTCTGAGTCTTTATGGGATCTCCCTTAGGGGAGCACCAGGAAGGAAATGATCAGACCGTAAATGGCGATCCCTTCCGACAGACCCACAAAGATGAGCGCACGACCGAAGGATTCAGGTTTTTCGGCGGTCGCGCCCACTGCAGCGGCGCCCGAGCCACCTACGGCAATGCCAGCACCAATACAAGCCAGTCCGGTAGAAAGAGCTGCAGCCAAAGTAGCATACTGATCGACTGCACCTTCCTGGGCAGCGCCAGCGGCGAGAGCGGATGACGGCGAAGCCAGCCACACAGCCGCAAGCCCGGCAGCCATCATCCCAACTAAAAAGTTGAATGTATTAAATCCGGTGACCATTCTGGATACGGCTTGTGCGGGGCTGGTTTTTCCATTTTGAATCACGTAGAGAACAGCAGGAATAACAGGGATCAAGCCAACGAGTACGGCAAAAACTAAAAACATTGTTTCTCTCCTTTTACTGACGATTTTAGATTGGTCTGTCGCAAAGTTTTTGCGATATATGATAAACACAAATGATTTATGAAACTAAGCTTCCTCTTTCCTGGGAATCAGAGTCAGCGGCTCAAAACGCATCCCGCCGCCATGGAAGAACTTCCCCAGGATCTCATAGTAATGCAAACGCATCGTCTGAATGCCGACGATCAATCCTTCAAAACCGATAATGAACAAATTGCCGATCAGGATGGTGATCCAAAAACCCAGGTCAGGTTCCTCACCCGCCAGGGAAAATATGGCAAGGCTCAAACCACCGTGTGCTACGGCGAAAGCGCCCACACGCACAAAGGAAAGTGTGTTGCTGAGCAGACTGATGACTGATTCGAACCAGTCCATGAACGACTGGACCCCAAACATCAGGCAACCACCAACGCCACTGCCTTCTACTGGTCTGTGACCTTCCATCGCGTTCCGGAGGGCCCCGGAGAACATCACCAATAAGCTAAACACAATGAATAGAATGGTCCACGGAAGCGGTACGGCTGCGATCGCGTTAGCAATCGCGGGTCCGATAGCAGTAGTTCCCAGGAAACTTCCCAGCAGGGCAAGGAAGGCGATATAGAAAAGAAACATCACAATCCCGGTGTGCCCAAAGACCAGATGGGGCCAATCCTTGGCACGGATGTTGTTGAACATACCAATCAGGAAGCTCAGCATTAGGATGATGATCCCGGCATCGATCGCAACGCGCAACACGGTGAGAATGTTCTCACCTTCAATGGGGCTAAGCCATAATGGCTCAAAATGGAAACCGAGATATTCTTCGATCAGATGTCCTTCAAAGCCAAAAATACTGCCGTAAAGAACCCCAAAAAACGCTGCAGAGGCACCACAATATGCAATCAGCAATCCGAGGCTGGACATCCCTTTGAGGATGACTCCTCTGTCAATTAATAGACCAAGCAGTAACAATACCAAGCCCTGACCGAGATCACCAAACATCGCTCCGTATAATAGCGGAAAGGTAATTGCCATGAGCCACGTTGGGTCAAGCTCACCGTAACTGGGACGTCCATAGGTCGTGACCAGCATTTGGATGGGACGCAGCCATTTGTTCGTCGTCAATGCCACAGGCACATTCGAGTGATGTCCCGAGCGTTCGGTGGGGATCGTTTCGATCAGGATTTCTGGTGAGGCTTGCTTTAATCGCTGCGTGAGGAGTTCCAAATCGGCCGTGGGAACCCAACCCACCACCACGTACGTGTGGCGAAGCTGTCCGAAGCGGACAATTGCATCAGCCATCATTCGGCTGACATGCACATCCCACAATAATTCATGTAATTCCTTTTGATGGGCTCCCGCCAGTTTGTTCAAGCGCGAGGTCAAATCCGAAATTTTCTGTTTGGAGGATTCAATCGCCTTGCGGATCGATGCCGTGATTTGCGCCGGTGTTCCGGAAAATTCTTCTGGCAACGTCAGCGGGTCAAGGTACGCGCTTTTTGCGGCGCGATCGATAATATCTGCATTACTGCGCGGTCCCAACAACCAGACGACAGGCTTTTGAGAATCTTCACGCAGAGTAAAGAAAACATGTGGAATTCTGGAAAGGCTCGTCTCCAGCCGGCTGACGTTGGCTGCGGGGATGATCCCGAGTGTTGAATGCAAAAAGTTTGAGTTACGCAAGCCACTGACTTCAACATCCACTTCTGCAATGGGTTCCAATTGACGAAGCTGGCTTTCCAACTGCTCCAACCGTTTCTTTTCAGTATTCAGTTGGTCATTTGTTCCCTTCACGTCTTCTTCGATCCGCTCCAGCTTGGGACGAATAGCTTCCAAATCCACTATGGTTTCAAAATCGGTTGACCCGGAATAATCATCTGCCAAATTCAAGGTTTGCAGGACGGTCTGGATACGACGCTCCATCGTTGAATAACCCGCCGCCTTCTCCTGCCAGGAGTTGGGTCCCAAGTTTTCAAGACCTAAATAAGTGCTATCCACTTGATGAAATACCCCATGGCCGCTCAACACTTTTGCCACCGCCACAAGGTCCTTGGATGGGACGATCAATTCTACTTCTTTCATCTCTCTCGGAAAAAACATATCATCTCCATGGTAAGAAAAGATTTATTATTCCAAATCCTTGACTCTTAACCTTATTTTGGTTGATTCTCGACTACGCAGGCAGCTCTGTTTTTAGCAAAAATGGGCGGTATTGCTCCTCCGGCATGTTGGAATACTTTGCCTCGATGAGTATGATCAAATCCTGAACTTCGATATCGCTCAACACCAAAAAAGCCAGCGGTATGCCGATATGGAATGGGTTGCCGACAAAAGCCGCCAGGCATTGCTTGATCAGTTGGCGCTTAAGCAGCACCTCCAATTTGGGAAGTCCATTTTGGGGATTTTCAAGAAGTGAATTGACATCGGGAATTCCAGGAAAGATACGATTGATGATCGCCGTAACGTCCGCCCCGGCAGCAATGGCCCGAATATCTGAATCCTGAACCCGAAAACCAAAAGGAAGAGTGTAGTTGATGATCTCTTCTTCAGACAGCTTGTGATATACCTTGTAACGGATCGCCCACATCAGGTTGTTCATATCCAGAAGCGAGCCGATGATCTTTGTAGCTTGTTCCCGGTCCTGTCCGGTCAGTTTTTTCGCTTCCGCCCACAAACGACGCCAATAACTCAAATCCAGAGCCACCTCAAGGGGAAAGAGGTTTTGCTCGGCCGAGTATCGTTTCATCGCAAAAGAGAGAGCTTCTTCATACCATGTTCCCCGCAACAAATCCACGGCTGCCCCGACGCTACCGGATTCGACCATGGCCTGCGCGGGTAGAACAGAGAACTCCCCCAGGGGAAAAAGGACGTCGCGCACACGATCCCAGAGTGCTATTTCATCCGTGTTCCATGCTGGAACCGTGACCAACGCGCGTAACACGGCTTTCAAGTTGCCGAGTTCATAAAAGCGATATAACTGTTTTAGCAATGGACGCGTATTCTCCGGCGCCATTTGAACGACGCTGTAATACACATCCCCTAATTTTCGTTTGACCTGATTGATGGCCCGTTTGGGAGTGATTTCCTTATCTTTCAGACCGTCCAGGTATGGTCCATAAGCAGTTGTTTTAAGCGAACTAAATAATGTTGGCAAATCTGGGGAATCGTTTAATCGAGCCCAGTCTTGCGGCGTGAGCAAATCGGCATACATTGCCCTGACACGCGCGCTGATCGCTGCATAGCCTGTAACACCGCCTGCGGGCATGGATTAAGCCTTGCCAATAACGCGTTCTAAAACGTAAGTGACGGCTTTGTCGAGGTTAGCATTTGCTTTGGCTTCCAGTTCACTATTCTGTCGTTCCACTTCCGCCAGGATTTCTTTTGCCTTATCCTCCGCCTGGGCGTCCGCGACGATCCTACGGGCATCCTCCTGAGCCTCTGCCCTGGCCGTTGCGATCAAGGCCTGGGCTTCCTGTTCGGCGATTCTTGGGAGTTCCTGGGCCTCACGTTGTGCCTGTTCCTGGATCTCCTGTGCCTTTTTTTCAATTTCAAGTACCTGCTTGATACGGTTCTCGTTCATAGCTTTTATCCTTAA
>JANMSY010000201.1:0-2842 GCA_031389865.1 Anaerolineales bacterium
CATCGATGGTTTCAACACATCTGCTTCAATACGACGCAGGGTGATACGGGCGCACCCTGCCTGATCGGCGAGTGTCTCCTGGGTTAAATCCAGTGCGCGACGCTGGTTGTGTAGCCATTTTCCGAAGGTAGTCTCTTTTGACATAGCAATATCTTTTGACAGTATGCGAAAAATCGCCATTTATTCCTCTAAAGCAAGTGCGACGGCTTGTTCGATTGTCATTTTACGACCTTCTGCGGAGAGACGTGTAAATTCATTATCATCAATTTTGGAATGGATGATTGCCAAATCTCGCTCAACACAAGCCTGCTCAATCTGCGGACGGTGACCGCCCATCTTTTCACGCACGGCATCCGTCCAGGCGAAGAGACGCACGGCGCGTTCGGGTTGGTTCTGATTCACATTCATACTGGCTAATCCCTCAATGGTATATTCCAACGCAGTCATGAAATTCGCCATATGGTTGTTTTCAATGCTGTCCACAAACAGTGCGCGCGCCCGTTGTAGATCGCCTTGCGCCATGAAAGTATGAGCCATACGAATATGAGTCCAAAGGTTTTGAAATTGATTCCCTGTTCTCTCGCTCCGTTTAATTACTTCTTCATGATACGAATTTGCCAGTTCGTAATCGCCTTGCCAATGCGCAAGAATTCCAAAAGCAATGAGTGCCTCTGTTTCGCTTGTCTGATCACCTAGTTGACGGGAAATGGAGAGGGCTTCTTCCAACCAGGGAGTGGGCGAGGAAAAATCCCCCATCCAAGTAGTGGATCGAGCTAACGTTATCAGGCTGGTTGTAATACCAGATAGATGACCTACATCGCGATAGAGAACAAGGCTTTCTTTGACATAAGCTACTGAACGTTCCAAACTTTCGATACCCAAGGACAACCATTCCAGCGTATTCGCTTGACCGATTTTATCTCCCAGGGCGCGGAATGTGGCAAGACTCTGTTCTAAAAGAGGAACACCTTCTACCGCATTTCCCAGCAGGAGAGTAACTACGCCCAGTAAAGACAGGCTGAACGCCTCGATTTGTCTATCGGATATCGTGCGAGCCATTTGCACACTTTGTTCGGCAATCTTGATCGTCTCAGGAAAATTTCCCTGCCTAAAAGCACAAAAAGTTAACATACACAATGCTTGGACATGTAACGCGTCCGTTTTATTGTAGCGCTCCAAAAATTGCGCTATCCATTTCTCCAACTCCTGCCAATGACTGTGCCCATCCCAAAATCGCCAGGGGATGGCGGCGATCCGCAGACCTGCTTCCACATTGGTGGCAAGTGCCCACTCCAAGGCCATACGAAAGTTATCGATTTCATCGTCTAAACGATTTAACCATCTCAATTGATTCACACGATACAGCTCGGGCTCGGCTTGTGCCGTCAGCTGGACAAAATAAGCGAGATGGCGCGTGCGGATACTTTCTTCCTCACCCGCTTCGACCAATTTTTCACGCGCGTATTGACGAATGGTCTCCAGCATATGGAAACGGGATTCGCCATGCTTTTCTTCCTTGATAACCAGGGACTTGTGGATTAGTTGCTCCAACAGATCCAGAACATCTTTGCTTCCCAGTACGCTTGAAGTTGATTCATCGCTACAAACAGACTCAGTTGCCTCAAGCGTCCACCCGCCCATGAAAACGGAAAACCTTTGGAACAATATCTGTTCTTCGGGATGAAGCAGGTTGTAACTCCAATCCACTGCCGCGCGTAAAGTCTGGTGACGTTCCAATACAGTACGACTCCCACCGGTTAATAGTTTGAATCGATCATCGAGCCGCCTGGTGATCTGTTCCACGCTCAGTACATGGATCTTTGCTGCGGCGAGTTCAATCGCCAAAGGAATGCCATCGAGGCGATGACAGATCTGGGCCAGAGCAGGAGCGTTTTCATTTGTCACAGTAAATGATGGAACAGCAGATGTCGCGCGGTCAATGAACAATTTGATCGCTTCAAATTCACTCAAGGATTCCATGGATGGAAGATGGTCGATGTCAGGCAATCCCAAAGACGGGACACTATATGGTATTTCCCCTGCGATGCCCAACGCTTCACGACTGCTGGCGAGGATGCGCACATCCTGTGAAACCTGCATGATTCGAGCCGCTGTTTGGGCACAGGCATCTACGAGATGCTCGCAATTATCGAGAATGATAAGCACCTTCTTCTGGCGCAGGTAATCGCAAAGCATGTCAATGACGGGACGCTGTGGATCATCTCGAAGACCAAGGGCACTCGCTGTGGTGTGCGGGACAAGCAGGGGATCGAGAATAGGAGCGAACTCCACCAACCATACGCCATCGGGGAATTGATTAAACACATTACGTCCAACTTGAATGGAGAGTCGCGTCTTGCCTGTCCCGCCGGGACCGATAAGCGTGAGCATGTGGTTGTTCTGTAAAAGACTTCCAACCTCTGCCAATTCTTTTTCACGCCCCACGAAGCTTGTAAGTTGTATCGGGAGATTGTTGGGGAACATGTTAATTGTGCGCAGCGATGGAAAATCCTTTTGCAAATTCGGCGCGACCATTTGAAACATGCGCACAGGCTGGGGGCTATCTTTTAAATTATGTCTTCCCATGTCGAGCAACTCAACGCCATCAGGTAATTCTCCACGCAACAGATTCTCGGTTGCACCTGAAATAAGCACCTGTCCGCCATGCCCCGCGGACATGATGCGCTGGACCAGACTCAATGTGCGATAGCCATGATATTGACCGTTGTCCTGCAACTCTGCTTCGCCAGTGTGGATTCCCATTCGAATACGGATCGTGACATCTCCCCAGTCTTCGTTTTGTAAACTCTGCTGTGCTGTTAGTGCAGCTTCGAGCGCATCG
>JANMSY010000490.1:0-1935 GCA_031389865.1 Anaerolineales bacterium
ATGAAAATGTATTGGTCAGGAATAGGGCGAACACAAACTCTGGTGCTTTGAGCAGTTTTGCGATGAAATCGCCCTTTGTTTTGTTCGAGATTACCTTAAGACGGCAACATGAAACTGTTCACCCTTTACCTGATGAATACATTTGCCTGATGAAAAGGAGATTGCTTCACCGCCAAAGAACAAAAGCGGCGGTTCGCAACGACATATCCAGAAAGATCATTGAATTTTAGGATAGATTCTTAGATCAACCCGCAGGAGATATAAAGTGATTGTCCGGCGGGCGTGTGCCTAGGCATACGCGCCGGACCACGTCTCGAAGCGGCGGTCGTCGTGTTCGTCTTTCCTGTAAAAGCTGATATAGGTAAGCGCCTTATAGGGAATGAACTTCTTTTCGGTGGGATCTTTTCTCGCCAGGTCAAAGTAGGTGTGCCAGGTGCCCGAATTGAAATAGATCTGGGTAGTGCCATCATCATCGTAATCGAGAGGGACGGTCTCATGGTGATGGGTATGCCCATAGACAATAAAATTCGCACTGTTATCAAGAAAGGCTGGTTCCTGCAGTGCAAATCTGGCAAAGGAACGATCACTGCCAGCAGATTTTTGGTTTTGCAGCCTGAATACCAAATGATCGATTTGCTCAAACGAGATGGCTTTTGATATCCGGATCGCGAGCTGCATTTTATCCACCATGTCAAATTTATAAGCCTTATCTGCCTGGCGGACAAAATCCAAACGCAGGAAGTTGTCGGCGAGATCATCCCAAATTCGCTTAAGTTCGCTCTCCCGTACCCCGTGCAGCTTATTTTCCAGACTGAGTTTCCGCAGTTGCCCGGTGACCCATAAGGGCGCGGCTAATGCCGGGCGGACATTGGTGAGGTGACGCAGCTTGTCCACGATTTCATGATTGAGGTTGGGTTTGCGCCGTAGCTCCTCAGGGTAGCGATTGCAAACCTCCATGGTGAAGGCATCCCCTAATGTGGGATAGTTTCGCCCCTTCTCACTATCGAAATTGAACGGGTCATAACAATCGCCATGGCGTGCGAAGACCTTGTACTCGCGGAAAAGCCTTTCCACATCAGGATATTCGTCCGTCCTCCAGGAGAAGTAGGGATTAGATTTACGTAGATCATACGGGAAGGGAGATGGGGGATTGCACAGGCCCATTGCAGCAATGATTTCCTCGCGGATTTTGTCAAAGGCTTCCCCTTCGAGGTGATAATACCAATCGTGGTTTCCCACCATATAATGAAAACGTACCCGCAGGGGAATCTTATTCTGACTGTTGTATGTTCGCCCGCCGCTTTCATCCTGGGAGTCAAAGTTGATGATCTCTCCAGCCGACAGCCTGCGGAAAACATCCAGGCCCTGCTTATTGTGTTTGAGAATCGCACGCGTGACTTCTAGGAGTTTTTGTGCAAAACGGGGATCCTTCGGGTCACTCCAGGGTCGGATGTAATCGTGTTCGCCCGGTTCGGTCATGCGGGTAAGGTCCCTGCTCATCTCAGAGCCGGGTGTGGGGAACAGCCATTTTGTAGAATGGAGGGGATCGAGGATATCTCCCGTCAGCAGTACATCGAGTTCTTCGATGGGACGATAGGATTTTCCGAAGCCGTTTGTAGCGGAGTGCATCGAGGCAAAATGCGCGTCCTGGCGCAAACGTTTGGAAAAGAGAAAAAATGCGCTGGCTGGAATGGACTCAGCGGTGGTACCATCCCCAAGATGAAGGTCGCTGATGATGACAAGCATGAGAACTCCTCGTTAATATATAATGCCCACGGTCACAAATTGCGCTTTCCCACCTTTGAAAAAGCGCAATTTGTGACTGCCCTGGGTACAGTTGATGTCTGTAACTTGATTATAGTCTGGTTGCATATGGAAATCCCGCATTCTCTCTGGTTTTAGGGATGTACCCCGGATTGACGTATAATTTTTATG
>JANMSY010000294.1:0-2529 GCA_031389865.1 Anaerolineales bacterium
TCAGGAAAAACAACCAGGTCGCGATGGAAGCCGAACGGATGGATGGCAGGCTCAGACGCAGCCCGGACGCGAAGATAATGATCAGGATTCCGCAGAGGAGGAATGTCAGCGTCATGATCCATCCATATGGACCGAGCGCGAGTCCGCTGGGCCAGTCGAGGGGCGCGTTGAGCTTCCATCCGATGGATGCCATAAAATCGCGTTCGACGATGGTGAGGATCGTGATGACGCTCCCCAAAAGTAATGGGCCGATAATACCCGCCAGCGCCGCAATTTTGATGTGCTGCTGCGCGCTCATTGTGAAAGATAAACTGCGATCAACGCCAGCAAGCCGGGCAGTGCCTGCATGTAAAGAATGGATCGTTTGGCTGTAAGGCCGCCATAGAGCCCTGCGATCACAACACAAATGAGAAAGAAGATTTTTACGGATGTGACACCAGTTACAACTCCCCAGAGCAGGCCTGCCGCGAGAAAGCCATTATAAAGACCTTGATTCGCAGCCAGTGATGCAGATGCCGCTGAATATTCGGAAGTCATCTTGAATGTCTTTCGGCCCACAGGATGATTCCAGAAAAACATTTCAAGTGCAAGAAATCCCAAATGCAGGAGGGCAACAATCGCAACCAGGGTATTGGCAATCAGACTCATTTTCTCTCCTTATGATCTTGATATCGCTCTCGGAGCGAACACCCACAGGGCTAACAATATCAATCCACCTGCCATGAAAGGTACAGGCGCGCCGAACCAGTGAAAGAGCGATCCATAGAAGATAGGGGCAATGGCATTTGCAGCGCTATACGCTGCAGCAGAGATTCCCAGCATGCCCCCCACTTCACCACGGTCAGACGACTTGGTGATCAGGCTGTTGACGGCGGGATGTAAAACACCGCCTCCCAATGCCGCAGGGAAACTTGCGATCACCAGCCAGATGATCCCCAGCCAGCCGCGCGTGGATTGATCAGGCAAATCCACCTGGATGTTCTCGGCCGAGACGCGCACCGCGCCATCTCCTGCGAGTCTTTCCAGGACTTTAGCCTGGTCATACCACGGGACAGGGACCCGCGGCGTCAGCGCGGTGCCGATCAAACCGATGGTGAGTGTGGATACACCGAGTATCACCAGCCAGCGGTCACCTTTTTGCTTTGACCATCGTCCAACAAACCCGGCCTGCACAATGACAATGAACAAGCCGGCAATTACAAACAAGCCAGTTGTATCACGCGCATCCATGCCCAGCTGCGAAAGAGTGAACAATGAAAAGAGTTGCTCATAGCCTCCGAACGCGATCTGATAAAAGAACATCAGGGCAACCAGAAAGCCGATCTGTGGACGGCGCAGTGCTGTTAGCATCGCGGTGTACGAAAAAGCTTTGCGCGCCAATGCCGAAGGTGAATCAGATGTCTTTGTTTCGCTAAACCAAAATGAGGTCAGAAGGATGGAGGCAAGGGAGAAAAATGCTGCAGTGAATGCAACGGCCTGGTAATTCTGTCCCGTGGCGGCAAGGACGACAAAGGCAATCACCGGACCGATAATGAATCCCATGCCAAATGCTGCGCCGATGAGGCCGAGTCCCTGTGTGCGGGTCTTGTCGTTGGTGCTGTCTGAGATCGCGGCCTGCGCCGTGGAGATGTTCGCACCAGAGAGTCCGTCAATAATGCGCGAGATAAAGAGAAGCAAAAGTGTGTTGGAAAACCCAAGCAGGATAAAACCTGCGAAGGTGCCGATCTGGCTGACTATCAGTACAGGTTTGCGGCCAAAGCGATCAGACAGTCGTCCCAGGATTGGCGCACCCAGGAACTGCATCATTGGGTACGTGGCTTGCAGAATTCCAATGACAAATGGAGTGGCGCTGAAACGAGCCGCGTATAACGGCAATAAAGGAATGATGATGGACAGCCCCAACAGGTCAACAAATACGATGACGAGGATGGGCAGGATGCGTTTGAAATCGAGTTTTTCCAAAGGCTGTGCAGAAGTGGTCATGTAGTTTATCTACTTAACCCACCAGGCAAAACCAACAAACCCATCACCACCAGAAGGAGTGAGCCAGCAATCAGGAAAAAATTATTGCGGAAGCGGGTCGTGTCATCCGCAGTTTTCCAGCGTGCAGACAGATGGGCAACTACCGCGGCTACGATCATGATCAGGCCGTGTTCCAGACGATAGCGCGGGAAGCCAGCACCCGTGAAACCGTTCCAAAGCAGTAAGATAATACCAAGCGTCGCCTGCAGGTCCATGAGTCCGCTGAAACCAGACATCAGCCCGCGATCCATGCCTTTGAATGGACCGCCCCCGAACCAGCCAATAAGGAATTTGATGATGGCGATCAGTGCAACGAGCAATATCAACCAGCGAAGCCCGGAATGAGCCATTAATAGAATATTCATGATTGTCTCCTCGATGAGAATATTGACGCAATGGTAGCATAATTTCAATTCCAGCGTGGTACTTTTGGTTATGGAGATGCAGGCTGGGTACTGGCGAATCGTTATCGGGTATGTATAATAACGGATAGGAAGACGGCACGAC
>JANMSY010000360.1:0-20879 GCA_031389865.1 Anaerolineales bacterium
CGGTTCGGGATGCAGAACAACCTGTCTCCATTCCCGCACCTGTGGATGGCTCGTTTCACGATTGGACTTGGCGCGTTTGAGATAGCTGCTCGATATACCGATTGCTTCGTGTTTGGGATTCCCTTCATACCCAATGCGGAACCCGTCTCCTGTGGCGATCTCCATCGGCAGGCTAATGACGTAATGGTCTTTTTCATCGCGCAGCTTTGCGAACGACTCTTCGGTCAATGCGGTGGCGGGATGCGTGGCCAGTTCATGCAAGGCGATCTGGCGCGCCCTTTCGCTCTGGTTAAAGAGCATGAACAGAAAATGGATCAGGCCGTCAGCCCAGTAAATGAGACGCTGGACAAATCCCTCGTGAAAAAGGCTTGGTGAGCGGATCACCTGCGGTTTGCTGTAATTGGCATGTGATCCCAGCGCGACGTAAATGAGGGGATGCGTTGTGTCGCTTCCAAACTGATCCCTTGCACAACGCACATTCTTCCACAACTCCATTGCGCCGGTTCCATGCTGGGAAAATAATACGGAATAAGGCTCGTCATTCTTCAGATAAACCGCAACCATCTCCCAATCGCCCTCATGATGATTGATCCCGTTCGCGGCGAGCCGCCAATCGTTGAAGGCGTAAAAGAAATGATATTGCAGGCTTAGCCAATGATTGCCTTCCTCGTCCTGCCTGCGCGTCACGCGCCCGTAATACACAGGCTGTGGATCCTTCTGCAGGATTTCCTGGTATTGATGGAACGACTTGCGCGCAATCGTCTCACTGGCGTTGGAAAGCATGTCCATTACCACGCCCGGGGCTTCGGGGATGATGTGATCGAAAATAAATTTCATCACGCGTAGAGAAACATAAAAGAGAGCGACCAGATAAAGGGGAAGCAAAACAAGATATTCCACCTGCACACTGATAAACTCATGCGGACGCAGGAAGAACCAAATGGGCGCGGCTTCCAGTATGAAGAAAAAAAGTGCAGCCACCGCGGCGGGGAAGAAACGCAAACGAATCGGGGAAGCCTGGATAAAGATGATGAACGCAGAAAGCAGAGCAAGGATGACCGCAACTTCAACTCCGACCCAGTCTCGCATGAACCAACCAGCAGCCACTGCGACGGTTGAGAGGGCTCCCCACCAGAACCAGATGTCGGAATCAATCAGCGGATCGTTGACGAAGCGCAGATAATATTCCCCGCTCTGCAGTTTGCCAATGCGCGTGATGAGCGGCTCATTTAAGTGGGACAGTAATCCCACCACGCCCTGGGTTCCGCTCGGGAAGATCGTACATTTTTCAAGATATGGCTCAACAGCCATGGGGAAGAAACGTTCGCTCTTTGCGAATCGCAGAACGGGCTCGTACTTTTTTAACAGTTCAGCGTCATTCATCGTTCAAATTATAAAACGAATGGGCGGACGTTCCGTCCGCCCATCATGATCATTGGAAATATCCCAGTGCCAGCCTCAAGCGTTCTCCTGCATCGTCTGGCGCATCCTTCGAAATGGACTGGATGGCAGCCTGTGCTTCGACAACTGAATAGCCCAGCGAGGTCAACGCTGCCAGAACTTCGCTATCCGTATCAGACATTGCGGCAACCCCTGCCAGCGCATCACTGGGTTTGAGCTTGTCCTTCAGGTGGAGCGCCATCTTCTGTGCAGTCTTCTTCCCGACGCCAGGAACACGGCTGAAGAGTTCCCCTTCATCAGCAAAGACCGCCCGTTGCACCGCGTCCAATGTCATGGTGGATAGCACCGACAAAGCAGCTTTGGGCCCGACTCCATCCACGCCGAGCAGGATGTTGAAAAGTTCGCGGTCTGCCTGGGATTCGAAGCCATACAGGACCAAGGCATCTTGGCGAACGATCAGATGCGTGTAAAACAAAACGACCTCGCCAACCTTGAGGCCGGCCCGCAACATTGCAGGGACGAAGACGCGCAGTCCCACGCCGCCCACTTCAAGGATGACGGCATTAGCTTCGATCTGGGAAATTTCACCACGGAGAGTTGCTATCATGATTCTATTTTAACCCTTTTCACCACAAAGGGTCACAACGGAGACGCACAGCTTTTCCTTTGTGTAGGGTAGTGCCCTTCGTGGCTAATCATACCGTTTTGTATTTAAATGCGTAATCGCGACGGCCAGCGCGTCGGCGGCATCATCGGGCTTGGGAATGGAATCAAGCTCCAGCAGGGCACGCACCATTTCCTGCACCTGGCGTTTATCCGCGCCGCCATATCCTGCAACTGCTTGTTTTATCTCATTGGGTGTGTATTCAGACGCTTCGACACCCGCCTGCTGCATGCATAACATCACCACACCGCGCGCCTGTCCCACGGCCAGGGCGGTGGTCACGTTTCGAGAGAAGAATAATTTTTCAACAGCGGCGGTATCGGGCTGGTATTCCCTGAGCAGATCAGACAATTGGTCATAGAGCATTTCCAACCGAGCCGGGGCGGTGGCTCCTTTTGGGGTGGAGATAATGCCATATTTAACGGCGACCAGGCTTCCATCCTGCGTGAGGCGCACGAGTCCGTAGCCTGTTGTTGCCGTGCCGGGGTCAATTCCTAATGCAAGTGTCATAAAAAACAGGGGCGACCAGCGGGTCGCCCGTACGCAGATTATGCGGCCTCGAGTGCGGCCAGTGCTTCGTCTGAAACCCTGACGTTGTGGAAGACATCCTGCGCATCGTCAAGTTCTTCGATGGCTTCCACCATCCTCATGAATTTCAAGGTTGATTCCACATCCAGTTCGATCTCCTGTTTGGGAACCATGCGCAAGCCAGCTTCCTGTGTGTGGACCTTTGCCTTATGCAAGGCATCCGCGATGGTTTTGAATTGCTCCACAGGACCATAAATCTCAATGGTCTCCTCACCATCCACAACATCATCTGCACCTGCTTCTATACCCAGTTCGAATGCCTGGTCAAAGGACATTTCGCTGGAGGAGAAAGCGAAATACGATTTGCGATCAAACTGCCAGGCCACTGCACCGGGCTCAGCCATATTCCCGCCATATTTACTGAAGGCGTGACGCATGTCTGGCACGGTGCGATTGCGATTATCCGTGACGCAGGTAACCATGAGCGCCGAGCCGTGCGGGCCATAGCCTTCGAAGGTAGCCTCTTCAAATACGGTGCCATCCTTGTCTTCACCGGCCCCGCGTTTGATGGCGCGTTCAATATTATCCTTGGGCATGTTCTCGGCGCGGGCTTTATCCACCGCCAGCCGCAAACGGAAGTTCGAATCGATATCACTACCGCCCTCGCGCGCGGAAATGACGATCTCACGCGCAAGGCGTGTAAAAATGGCACCGCGTTTGGCATCCGCAACACCTTTTTTACGTTTAATGGTTGACCATTTTGAATGACCTGACATGTCTTTCTCCTTCAATCAAAGCACTTTTTGTGCGAAATTCTGCAATTAGCCTGAAAATTATACCATTCCCAATCTCATCATTGCGATCGAAGCGAAGCGATACCTTTTAATGCCCATTACTCGACAAAAAAGCCCACTCCCATCGCTTTTGGACCCGCATGGACGACAATTGCTGGAGGAAGTTGATAGACGGCGATATTGGAAACGGCCACTTTTGACTTCAGTTCTGTGACAAGAGACTCCGCTTCCGTCTCAGCCGCCACCTGCAACGCGCATAAGTAGTTCATGCGGAAGGCCGCAGGTGGTATCGGCAACGATGATGGTCATGAAGAACTCCAGACAAAGGATGATTTATTCATTTTATGACCGTGCAAGTCACAAATGCTATGTGTTCTTCATCCCATCTTTATTATTGTTTTATGAATTGAGATTCTCTACATCCCCAGAGAGCGCTTGCATCCGGTCAGCAGGTTATCGTAATAAGTTTCCAGGGCTTTATTCACCCCACGCAAGCCCGCGACAACTTTTTCCGTCCACAACAAATATTCCTTCTGACGCTCCAGCGACCAATCCTTCGGCGGAGAAGCGATGATATCCTGCACGTTGGAGATCTTATCTGCCAATTTCAGGAGTTTTGCACTTTGCGTCTTGTGGGGTGCATTGTCCACCTGTAGCTGTTTGCGCACCGGCTTGGGCAGGCTTTTGTCATCCGTCACTTCCAGCACAAGAGCAAGGACATCCTCGCCAAACTCCGTTTTGATCTCCCCGGGTTGTGTACCCGTATCTTCGATCGTATCGTGCAAAATAGCAGCGACCAGCAGGTTGGCATCGCGCACACCGCCCACGGTCCACAATGTTTCTGCGACCTGAATGGGATGATTTATGTAAGGCGAAGACTTTGCATCCTTGCGTCTTTGATCCCTGTGTTTTTCGGCAGAGAAACGAAGAGCTTTCAAGACCAGGCCTGTCGATTCATCCATTTACAACTCCTTGCTGTATACCCGGAACGTCAGCCCTGCAGCCGGACCATGTCCGAATGGTCATTTTGCATTTATTTCAAAGAGAGAATAGTGCTCATTAGTATAAACAAAACGTAATTGTTCAGGATAGTAAAGATCGCGATCATAAGGTTCCCGGAGCATAAGGTAATCCGCTTCGATTCTTTCTGCAAGCTCCGTAATTCCATTGACGAACCCTTTGCGACGAAATGGAAATTTTCTAATAAAAGCCAGTTTATCCATATCTTCGGAGTTCCCGCTCCATATCAACAATTGTTCCTGATCGGTATAAGCCAGCGGTGCGCCATCCTTGTAGGTGAAAACCAATGGACGAAGCGCATAATAACGGATGGCTACCTCCTGCCCTTCAGAGAAAACGCGTGCACCCACAGGGGTTTCATCCCGGATAACATTCATCATGTCAATGAGATCCATGCTACGCGGGGGCAAATCACAGACCATTTGACCCTGGAGCCAGCAGGAGAGGCTCTGACGCAGCGCACTGCGAAAGTCAGAACGATGGACGATGCTGCTTGCCCCCCACAACAGGAGGAAGGAGATGCCTGCTCCAACATATAATTTCCGGGCTACTGTTGGGGAAAAAGCATATTTTTTTTGAAGGTGACCTGTGATCAACCAAAACGTATATATCACAGCGAGCAGAATGAGAGGGACCAAATAACGAAGTGTTCGCAAAATTTCAAACTCTGGTGGAATCTGCCGCAGGTAGGCAAAGACGATCTGTTCAACCGCAGGTACAAATCCACCCACGAAGAAGATGCCCAATATCCATGCCGCAATTTGGCGCAAGTGGACAGTACCTTCAACATCCCTGCGATAGATCAGCCCAACGACAATACCTCCCACTCCAAAGACCCAGACCAGGTACCAGACAATGTCAAAACTGTTCTCCACGCCCCGTGCAAAAAAAACTGTGATCGGGAAAAGAAAACCCTGACCGCTCATTGTGGAAAAACGAGATTCAAGAATCGACAAGGTTTGTTCGTAGCTGATCACATTGCTTACTTCCAACACGGTGCTGTTGACATAGTTCGCTATGAATGGGACAAGTACCGCTAGAAGCACAAGACCTGCCAGTGTCATTTTGCGGATCCTTTCCCAAAAGGAAAGCTCCGGTACCGACATCCATAGCGCCAGCATGACAGCGATTGACCAGGAAGGGGTGCTAAGCGGATGAACGTAATTAAGAATACCCACGGCGCCCAAAATCAGCGGCCACCACTGTGGGTTCCGCCCATATCGTATGGATAAAGCAAGCACAAACGGGATTAAGCTTTGATAAAGGAAACCTGGCAGGGCATCCAGAATCAACCCCCAAAAATCATAATAGGTCACTGTTGGCGTGGAAAGAAGAAGTGAGACCAGCAATCCTGCCCACGGGTTCTTGAAAATGGAAACCCCGAGCAGGTAGTACCCGCTTAGATGCAAAAAGATGGCAAATGGCAGAAGAAAGGCAGCGGCAGTTCCATAATTCCCAAATACCTTATTCAGTGTCTTCAACAGCGGAATGTGAAGCATGTTGTAGCTGTTGATGTTCTTCTCATTTGACAAGAACGGATCTCTGACAAAAAGTTCGGGATTGTCCTGCGCTGCTGAAAGTGATGCATATACACCGAGATCGGGGACGAGAAGGGCAAATGAATTAAAGGCAGTTCCCACTCTGCCCAAAGTCAATACTATTGACAGGACCAGGAAAGAGAAAAGTATCAAGGCATGAAGTTTTTTTATCGACATCAATGTTCATCCATCAATTAAGTTGCTGGCCAGTACGTCATAAAATTATCCCTGCCAGCGCTGACGTTATCAATGGTTCCACTTTGTTCAAAGTTCAGGGGAATATACTACAAATCCCTCTGGTACGTTCTGTGTGTCTTATAAAAATTGATCCCAAAGTTTTCCATTTCGCGTTGCATGTTTTCGTTCTCGACGCCGATCTGAACGACCTCGGCATGTTTGTAACGCGGATTTTCAGTCACGGATTTGAACATCTCGCTATACAGGATCGCCGTACCTCCCGAGCCGCGATATTCAGGAATCAGGCCGGCACCATTGATGTTGATCCAGTCTGTGCGGCGAAGTTCGAGGAGCAGCGTCAGCCAGCCAAACGGGAAGAGACGTCCACGCGTTTTTTGCAGCGCGGCAGAAACATCCGGGTATGCAAGCAGGAAGCCAACAGGCTTATCCTTCCCCTGAATGTGATCTTCGACCTTCATTACCAATTTTACAAGTCTCGGATCTGCGAGCCAGAGCAACTGTTTTGCCATCGAATCCACTTCCCCGTCTGTAAGCGGCGTTCCACCTTCGGTTCCAGCAAGGGAATTATTGTAGAGCTCCTTGAGATGGGATACAACCTGGCGCAAGTCCCTGCGCGTAGTGCAGTGCAGGATGCGGAGTCCACGGCGCTGGGCGAGTCGTTCTGCAAGTTGATGGATGCGCGGCGGGAACTGGACGTGCGTCCCGATGTAGCCTGAGACCGCCTCGCCATCTTTGACGAATCCCTGTGCGTCGATCAGGTCCACGTAATAGGCGGGGTTGTATGGCAAGCCAAACGCGGGTCGATGTTCGAATCCTTTGACTACTAATCCGAAACCATCCAGGGGAGTAAACCCCTTGGGGCCGACAATTTTAGTGAGTCCACGCGAACGTGCCCAATCGAAAGCGCAAGTGAATAACGCGGCTGCGGCTTCCTTATTATTCTCACACTCAAATAAATAAAAGAAGGCGGTGCTGGTCTTGTTAAACTCGTTGTAACGACGATTGTCGAGAACCGCGAGGCGGCCTATGGGACGAGTCACTTCGAAGGCGAGAAAGAATGCAGCCTGGGAATGTTTATAGAACGGAGACTGCTTTGGGCGTAGCTTGAGGCGTTCATCCATTCGCAGAGGCGGCACCCATTGAGGGATGTCCCTGTAAATGGAAAACGGCAGGCGAAGGAAATCATCCACCTGTTTTTCGTGATCGAGGTCAATTTGAACAATGTTCATAGTACTAAAAACCTTGCGAAGGTTTAAAACCTTCGCAAGGTTGCTCTTACATTGATTTAGCGCGTTTAGCCATCTGGCTGCGGAGATCGTGCGTATCCTTGTCAATCGTGAAGATTGCGCCGAGATAAAAGATGAAGCACAAGCCCCAGGCGATTGTACAAATGAGCAGGATGGCGGTTTGCAGGTCGAATGCATCGGCGATGATACCGGTCAGGAGCGGCGCTGCGATCGCACCCGCGTTTTCGATGAAGTATTCCACTGCCTGCGCCGTGGAGCGGACTTCTGGTACCGTTACGTCATAGACCGTCGCGATGACATTTGCGGAGGAGAGCGGCATGAAGAGTGCAGTGAGGCACATCAGCACAAAGAATTGATTGCGCGCTTCAATAGGTGTGGTGAGAGCGAAATACATAAAGATCGCGCCCAGCAAAACACCTGCGCTTGAAACGATGATGCGCCCCTTGTGGGTACGTTTAAAAGCCGCGTCGCCGAGGGCACCCCCTATGAAATATCCCGCTGCAAGAATGAGGATGACAGGCGCCATCGTAAAGAGGATGCTGTTGCCATCATAGCCTCGTTCCTTTTCAAGATAACCAAAGAAGAAGAACGTAATCACATTCCATGGGAAGACCCCTGCAAAGCCCTGTAAAAAGATGAACCACATGGTTTTCTTTTTAAAGATTTCCCTGGCTTCTGCCCATGAGAATTTGAACGTTCGCATTTCAGACATATTCTCAAATTCAGGTTCCGCCTGACCACGTGGCATTTCCTTGACGCCATAGTAAATGATCACTGCGAGCACCAACCCCAGCGAACCCGTGATGAAGAAAACGGTACGCCAGCCGCCGATCATCGGCGCGACGATCAATGCCAGGATCATGCCGATCAGATAACCGAGTGGCTGCGCGAGTTGCAGAATTCCATACACTTTACCGCGCAGGTTTGGGCCGAAATAATCAGCGATCAATGTGAACAATCCGGGGTAGGAGGAGTCGTCAATGCCTGTGGAGGCACGTGTGACCAGAAAGCCGCCATAGGTGCGCACAACGGCATTCAACCAGGTGGTCGCGCCCCACACGAAGGAAGCAAAGGCGATCAGTTTGGTACGGGCATAACGGTCATATAAATATCCCCAGATCGGGTAGAGAATAGTGGCGATCAGCAAAGCACCGGAATTGACGAGCCCCCATTGTCTGTTATTTAATTGAAAGTCATTACTGATCTGCACCTGCAGGGAACCGATCATTAACTTGTCGGTTTGATGAAGGAGCATGAAGAAGAAGAACACGGCAACGACGAACCAGCGGTAACGCGGATGTTCCTGTGACATGAAGACCTCAGGGGCAAAGGGAATTCCCCAAGTATAAGTTTTAGAGGTCAGGTGTCAAGTGCATATTAAATGTCGAGAGAGTCTTCAGAGATGATTTCCCGCGCCAGTCTCTGTAATTCATCTGATTCTTTGATTTTCGCAGCTTCGAAATACTGGGTCAGCAACTCGAGTGGGCTCAAGCTGCTGATGGTCTGCCCATCCGGGATGCGCACACGCGCATCGGACTTCGGCCGTCTGGCAAGATGGAATTCAAAGGCACACTCGCAATATTTGCGCAGGGCACTTTCATCGATCAAAACATCCAATTCCCTGGGATATTCGACGGTCAGTTTCACAATGGCTTCAAGCATTTGATCGGGGGTGGGCAATTCAGCAATAAGATAGTGGGTCACGTTCTCAGTGGAACTGATGACTGCCCGCCTCTCAATGAACGGACGTGTCCCATCGATTTGTCTCCACTCCACTTTTGTGTCGCCGCAACTCACATCCGCGATAATAAAGAACTTGTCGTCCATAGCTTCGCCGAAATCCACGCGTTCGATCGAGCCGGGATAGATCACGGGAGGATGGTGTCCCTCGTTGAGGTCCTGGGGCTTGTGGATGTGCCCCATCGCGACATAATCAAGACGAGAATCCTTGACCAGGGATGTTGGTAATACTAGATCGCTCCCCAGCATGACCATGCGCTCCGCACCAAACATGGCACCTTCCACCGAGGCATGAGCCGTCAGGATGAGAGGCAAACTCGAATCGGCTTCATTGATCCATTCCTCAATGAGACCAGAGATGCGGGATTCAATACTCGTGAACAATTCCTTCACATCCACAGCACTGGTTTCGATGGATGCCATCAAGCCGGAACGTGAGACCCACGGCATGGCAATGACCTGCACAGGCAGATCCCACAGATCCACCGGTTTATAGAATTGCGGCTTTTGCAATACGCGCACGTAGGGGACTTGTAATGTGTCGAATTCCTGAATGGCGTGTGCGCGCCCCATGGCCGGGGAAAGGTCATGATTCCCTACAAGCAGCAGGGTTGGGATTTTTGCATGGGATAGACGCATGATTCGTCTGCCCCACTCACGCTGAAATGTAGGTGCAGGTGAACGGTCTTTATAGGCATCTCCCGCAAAGATGACCATGTCCACGTTTTCGTCGATTGCCGCGTCGATGATGGTATCCAGCGACTTGAGGAAATCAAGCACCCGAAGCGGAAGCCCGGTTTCGGGATCATGGCGTCCGTAGTTTGCCATGTCAATGTGTGCGTCTGCGAAGTGGAGTAGTTTCATAGTCTATGGTAGCGGCGACGTCCCCGGCGGCCTGAGCATCCTATTAAGTTACGGTTGTAATCCCAGATCCTGCAATGCCTGGGTCGCGACGATCCACTTGGGGTGGACTTTGAGTGCGTCGCGGTAATCTTTTACAGCAAGGTCGGTCTTGCCTGCCATGTAATAGGCCTGGCCGCGCCAGTAAAGGGATTCCTCAAGGACGGGCTCGGCAATGGTGTCGTTCAAGGTTGTATCGGCGAGGTTGATCACATCTGCAAAGCGATTGGTGTAGTAGTAGGCTTTGTACGGGCCCGTTTGATACCACATCATGCGATACGGCCGGACAGAGTCGTTGACGTCCAACTCGGCATAAATCTTGAATGCATAATCATAGGCAACCGCTGCATCCGCATACTGAAACAGGGCCACATGGCTTGTCCCCACGTTAAACCAGGCGAAGAAGAGGTCAATGTCGCTGAGTGTTTGTGCTTCCGATCGGGCAACAGCCAATGCCTGACGCGCTGCCTGCTCATCATTTGCCAGCGGACCGAGCAGGGTCAGCACCTCATTCTCCTTATCGACAGGATAGACAACGATAAACGCATAATTGAATGCGCGCCAGCCTTCGATGAACGTGGATGTTTTGATCTTGCGGTTGGCTCCAGGTTCAGCTCCTGCCGGTTGATATGTATCCTGGTAAATGATCAGGTCCTGCTTGTCATCATATCCTGTCACAAAGCCATAGTGTCCCATCCAGCCATACTTGCCATTGAGATCCAGCTCGTAAATACCCTTTTCAACGACAACCGGATACCCTGCTGCCACGAGTCCCTTGAGCGTTTTAAGGTCACCGCCATAACGTACAGCCGATGACATGCCGGGAACATTGTCGAGGATGTAATCCTGCAACTCATAGGGCATGACGTTCTTGTCTTTATCAGTAGGTTTTACTGCTTTCCCGATCACATCGCGATTGCCGTCCCAGCCCCAATACGTGAGCGCCATGGAAAAGTTCGCGGGGCCGCAATAGTTGAGCCGTCCATGCTGATGCTCATAGGAGACTCCATCCAACATAACGGTGGCAGGCAAAGGCGTGGAGGGGATCGTCGGTTTTGCTGTGGGACCGGGCCTGGGTGTGGAAGTCAATGCAGTGGAGGCAGATGCTTGCAGTGTAGTCGCTTCGAGAGTCTGCATCATTTGGGTGACTGCGACGTCGAGCTGTGTCTGTCCCCCCGGCTGAAAGACCGCTTCATCTGGTGGATTGATCATGTATTTGATTTGTGTACGGAGGGATTCAAGGCGCCATGCCAATCGGCTGTGGATCGGAGGGACATAGTAAAGACCGATGGCAAGCACGATGATGGCTGGAATTGCCCATTTACGATTAAAACGGTTTTGCATGGCAAAGATTATAAGACAAAAAGACCCTGGGAATTTTGACGTTCCCAGGGTCTAATGCTGTACTTATTCTTTCACTTCGCCTTCAATAACGTCGTCACCGTTGTTCGGCGGGGTGGAAGGCCCGCCTGGTGTTTCAGGCTGAGGCTGTCCCTGTGCGTAGAGCTGCTGGCTCAGGGCATGGAAGGTTTGCTGCACTTCCTCACTCGATTTCCGGATGAGATTGACATCTTCAGTTTGAGCAGCAGTCTTCAAATCGCTAATCTTGCTTTCAATGGAGCTGCGTTCAGCAGCAGGAACCTTGTCGCCAAGATCACGCAACGCTTTCTCAGTCTGATAGACGAGACCATCCGCAGTGTTCTTCACATCGATCAATTCGCGGCGCTTCTTGTCTTCTGCTTCATGAGCGCGCGATTCCTGAACCATGCGGTCAATATCATTCTTATTCAGGTTCGTGGAAGCTGTGATGGTGACCTTTTGCTCCTTGCCGGATGCTTTATCCTTTGCAGTCACATGCAGGATGCCGTTCGCATCGATATCGAATGTGACTTCCACCTGCGGGACGCCGCGCGGTGAAGGTGGAATGCCGTCCAAACGGAAGCGTCCAAGCGACATGTTATCCGCCGCCATGGGGCGCTCACCCTGCAGGACATGGATGTCCACAGCAGTCTGGTTATCCGCGGCTGTCGAGTAGACCTCGGTCTTGCGAACAGGGATGGTTGTGTTGCGCTCGATCATCTTGGTCATGACACTTCCGAGAGTCTCGACGCCCAATGAAAGCGGAGTGACGTCGAGCAGGAGGATATCCTTGACCTCACCGCCAAGCACACCACCCTGGATGGCTGCGCCGATCGCCACCACCTCATCCGGGTTCACGCCCTTATTCGGCTCCTTGCCATTCGTCAACTTGCGGACGAGATCCTGGACCATCGGCATGCGGGACGAGCCGCCGACAAGAACCACCTCGTTGAGTTTCTCTGCACCCATGCTGGCATCTTTTAAAGCGGCTTCGAACGGTCTGCGGCAGCGGTCGAGAAGGTCTTCCGTCATTTGCTCGAATTTGGAACGCGTAAGTTTTACCTGTAAGTGTTTGGGGCCGCTGGCGTCCGCGGTAATATACGGGAGGTTGAGCTCCGTTTCCATGACGGAGGAAAGCTCGATCTTGGCTTTTTCTGCCGCCTCGCGCAGGCGTTGTAATGCCTGACGGTCGCTGCGCAGGTCAATGCCCTGTTCCCGCTTGAATTCATCCGCAGCCCAGTTAACAATGCGCTGGTCCCAGTCATCGCCACCCAGGCGAGTATCACCGTTGGTGGATTTCACTTCGATCACGCCTTCCCCTACTTCAAGGATGGAAACGTCGAAGGTACCACCACCCAGGTCGAAGACGAGGATCGTTTCGTTCTTCTTCTTATCAAGCCCATAGGCCAGAGCAGAAGCGGTCGGTTCGTTGATGATGCGAAGCACTTCAAGGCCCGCGATCTTGCCTGCATCCTTGGTTGCCTGACGCTGGCTGTCGTTGAAATAGGCAGGCACAGTAATGACTGCCTGGGTCACTGCCTGGCCCAGATAGGCCTCAGCGTCGGCCTTGAGCTTGCCGAGGATCATGGCAGAAATTTCCTGCGGGGAATATTCGCGGTTTGTGATCGGGATCTTCACCCGCACATCATTCGATGGGCCCGGTATAACCTCATACGAAACCATCTTACGCTCGGCTTCTGTTTCTTCAAAGTGACGACCGATGAACCGTTTGATGGAATAGATCGTATTTTCGGAGTTGACCACTGCCTGTCGCTTCGCGGTCTGACCGACGAGTCGTTCGCCGTTTTTATTGAAGGCTACAACTGACGGGCATAATCTGCCCCCCTCAGCTGTGGGGATTACTGTTGGCTGGCCGCCTTCCATAACGGCGACCGCGCTGTTTGTTGTTCCCAAGTCTATACCAATTATCTTTGCCATAGAGAGGCTCCTTGCATTTGATTCGTTTTCATATAGTTAGTACGCAATTCTTTTCAACATTTCCATCTTACCTCCCCAATGCAAGAAAACCGTTAACGTCATATAGAAATTGAATCGGATTCACTCCTGCCACTACATAACTCCTCCCCCACTTTCCGACGAACTTCGGAAAATGGGGGAGGACGCCGAATGCAGGAGGGGGTAGGGCTACGGTTCGCTTATTGTCACCCAGTCGAACGATGCGATCACAGGTGTATTTTCAAAGGAGGACGCAGTCACGCCGACCTTACCCTCTGTAAGTTCGTAGCGACTTACATCCACATTGCGGATAAGTGTGTCATTGACATAGAGTGACATCGTCCCATCAGAACAGATCAAACCGATCTGTTGTTCTGAGCCACTCTGTCCAATTTCATTGGATGAACCATCCAAAACTGGAAGATAATCGGCGATGCCATTCGCCAGCCACTTTCCATACAGCACGTTATATGTACCATCGGTGGACACGTTGTACTCTAACCAGCCATTTGTTTCGCTGTAGCGACAGATGAGGCCCATGGAGGCGGGGCTTAATGCGTTGTTTACGAATTTCGTCGCCACGCGGACGTTGCCATAATCCTGTGCGCCATACAGGACATAGATCCACGTGTAGGGCGAGTCCATTTGCAGGAGGAGCTGGTTATTTTCTGTGATGATATTTGGAACTGAATCGTTCCCAGCCTGGAGGATTGCCCAGCCCGCCAGCGACGCGTCAAACTCGTGAGTAAAGAATCTCGGGAACGGAGTCGGAGATGCATCGGGGGTCACAGTCGGCGCGGGGATATCGGTAACAGGCACGAATGTGGGCGTGGGAGGAAGCGTTGCGGTTGGGAAGTGCGGAGCTACAGGTGTTGGAGTCGCAGGTTGGCAGGCAGCGAGTAGCAAGATACATCCAATGAGAAGTTTTTTCATAGCGCTTATTGCCGCTGGTTCTATTAATCGGTAAACTTTTGAATGGTTTTGTAAGTTAATATCCATGCTTTATAGTTTACTTATTATGCGGCACTTTGTAAAACACAATTGTCCAGCGTTCTATGCTGGATGCGCCTTGTACTGGACAAATTCTAAAGCTGGCGTATCGCTATTTTCCCAAATCAATCGCACTTCAGAACCCCCAGAAAACAGGGTAGTTGGTCGATCAGTATTCCTGTCCACATCCATGCGCTGATAACCAAAATAACCACTCTGAACAAAAAGCTGACGGGACTCGCGAGGAGACTATTTCCCGCTCGTACGTTTCGCACAATCGGCATGAAGGAGATGCTAAATATCACCGGCAAGAGCCACAGAATGACAAATAAAGGGATAGGGAAACCTTCATGGAAAGTTCGCCTATTTATAAATTCCATGATCATGAACGGCAGCATGATGATAAAGCTGATGAGAGCCGTTAATTTGAGGGTAATAAAGAAATTTTTCACGGCATCTCCTTGTGTGATTAGCAGAATATATCCGCGATGGGCATGGATATCAAGAGGCGACCTACACTTAAGGAGAATGACCAGCAGTGTTCTGCTGGTCAATCTGTTTTGTGGAGATGGCGGGAATTGAACCCGCGTCCGAAAGATTCGACCCTCGGAAATCTACGAGCGTAGTTGGTCGAGGTTTGTCATCGCAGAGGTCTCGTCCGACAGGAACTCTCTGCGACCAGCCACTAGTCTTTCGCACATGTAGTGGCGTAATGTGCGGCACTCCACCATTGTTTCGCCCAATCCGTCACCCGGTGAAGGAAGATGCCGGCGGACGCGCTCTCATCAAGGAGAGCGACTGTTATGTCATCGCTTATGCAGCGAGGGGCATAGCAGCGTAGGAAGTGCGATTGGCACTTGATTTTTTGCGCTGAGTTTACGAGTTCGGCGCCTCTCGGCTCGCATTCCGGAACCAGCCTCTCCCGTCGAAGCCTGTCATCCCCAGGCTGGGAGTTGTCCCTTGATACCCTTTCATTATAGCATACTTGCAGTGAAGGCATTTATCTTGCCGTGAGCACTGCTTTATGCTAGACTATTATCAGCTTTTTACAAGGAATCTTCTCTTATGAGTGAAAAAATCCTGATCATCGATGACGACCTGGACACATTGCGGCTCGTTGGGCTTATGCTCCAGCGGCAGGGATACCAGATCAGCGCGGCAACCAATGGCCAGCAGGGGTTGGACAAGGCTTTTGAAGAAGACCCCGATTTGATCCTGCTCGACATCATGATGCCGGATATGGATGGATACGAAGTCACGCGCCGCCTGAGGCGGAACCCGTCTACCATGGCAACGCCGATCCTGATGTTCACCGCCAAAACACAGCTGGATGACAAGGTGATCGGTTTCGAAGTGGGTGCAAATGATTACCTGACCAAACCCACACATCCCTCTGAACTGCAGGCGCGCGTGAAGACCCTGCTTTCGCGTGCAAATGACCGAAAGGAAGCCGTGGGTACAACCGGCGACGAAAATCAGGGCTACGTGATCGGAGTCCTGGGGGCGCGCGGCGGGCTTGGCACAACAACACTTGCAGTAAACCTGGCGGCTGCTTTACACACGCGCACCAAAAGTGATGTCATCGTGGCAGAGATGTTGCCCGGGCAGGGCGCGCTGGCACTCGAAATAGGAGTCACCCCGTCAAAGGGGCTGGTGGATCTATTAACCATCACCAATTTGAATGAACTCACGCGTGAAAAGGTACACGAATCTCTTGCCGGTCATCCTTCGGGGTTGAAATTATTGCTCGCCAGCGATCGTCCACGTGATATGCACCTTGTCAACCAGGTTGCCAATTATGAGGTGATCATCAAGCGAGTCGCGGCATCCGCACGCTTTTCCATCCTTGATCTCAGCCTGGGTCTCCAGCCGTTTGCCGAAAAAATCCTGCCGTTGTGCAATGAAATATTGATCGTCATCGAGGGTGTACCCAATACGATCATCCATGCCAAGGCACTCATTGACGATATCGCCACACTTGGCATTCCGAAGAAAAACATCAACGTGATTTTGAATAACCGCATACGTTCTGATACACAACTGCCTTCCAGCCAGGTACAGACAAAACTGGGACACGAGATCGTCAGCACGCTGACGCCCGCTCCTGAGTTGTTCGTGCAAGCCACGCGCATGCAGACACCTGCCGTATTATGCCAGCCCGAGAGTCTCACAACGAGGCAGATCATGAAGCTGGTTGACTTCATCACCGAACGAGAGGCGCTGCCCAGATGAGCCTACCCGCCAGTCCGGCACTCGCTTCAAACACGGCGATCGAGGACGCGGCGGAATTGCTCCGCAAGGCAAAACGCGCCGTGGTACTCACGGGCGCGGGCATATCCACACCATCTGGCATCCCAGACTTCCGCTCGGAGGGGACAGGCTTGTGGTCACGCGATGAACCGCTTGAAGTTGCGACGTTAAGTACATTCCGTACGGCTCCCGAACGTTTCTTCGAGTGGTTTCGTCCACTGGCAGGTCAGATCTTTTACGCAAACGCAAATGCTGCCCATCTGGCACTTGCACAACTGGAGCAGGCGGGTCGCATCCAGACGATCATCACTCAAAACATCGATGTATTGCATCAAAAAGCCGGCTCCACGTGCGTGGTTGAAACACACGGCACAATGAAGACCCTTTCGTGCACCCACTGTTATCACAAATTTGAAGCGGAACTTTTTTTGAAAACGTTCATCGAAGAAGGAAAAATCCCCACCTGTTCCTCCTGCAACAGTATCTTGAAACCGGACGTGATCCTTTTTGGTGAACAACTGTTGCAATCTGCATGGAATGAAGCCCAACGCGCCGCGCGCCAATGTGATCTGATGCTGGTTGCCGGCTCCTCTCTGGAAGTGCTGCCCGTGGCAGGTTTACCCATGCAAGCCCTCGACCGCGGTGCACATTTGATCATCGTCAACAACACGCCCACATACGTCAACGTGCGTGCAGATGTCGTCATCATGGATGATGTCGCATCCATACTACCTGAAATAGCGAAACGAGTACTCCATGGCTGAAATCAAAACACAGACCCTTGATAGTTACCTGCGACTGATCGAAATTTCGCGCGACCTGGCATCCACGCTTGACCTCGATACCCTGCTCGATGACATCGTACGTGCCTCAGCCGACATTACACACGCTGAAGCAGCATCCATCCTGCTGTATGACGACACCTCGCGTCAACTCTACTTTCAGGTTGCCACCAATATAGATGAACCCACCATGCGTGGACTTGCTGTTCCGCTCGAGAAAAGCATCGCAGGCTGGATCGTTAACAATCGCAAGTCTGTGCGCATTGACGATGCACATAAAGACCTGCGCTTCTTCAGCGATGTCGAACAGACTGTCGGTTATTCAACAAAATCCCTGCTGGGCATTCCGCTGATTACGAAGAACAAAGTAGTGGGTGTGCTGGAAGTGTTGAACAAGAAGAGAGGCAAATTCACCGACCCCGATGAATCCATGCTCACGGTGTTGGGAGCGCAGGCGGCCGTTGCCATTGAAAATGCGCGTCTCTTCCAGCAATCGGACTTGATCGCGGAATTTGTCCATGAATTACGTACACCCCTGGCGTCACTCAGCACAGCAACGTACCTGTTGCTGCGCCCCGAGATGGCACGCGAACAGCGTGACCAGATCGTCAATAGTATCCACAATGAAACGTTGCGATTGAACTCGCTGGCGTCATCCTTCCTTGACCTGGCACGGTTGGAATCAGGACGGGTGCAATTCCGCAAGACGCGTTTCAGCGTGGCAGACCTGCTGTACGAATGTCGGGATGTAATGATGACCAAGGCGCAGGAGACGAATATCCAGATCCGCGTGGATGTCCCCAATGACATGCCGCTGATGGAGGCTGACCGGGACAAGATCAAACAGGTTGTCCTCAACCTGATGAGCAATGCCATCAAATATAACCGTACGAACGGATCGGTGATCATTAGTGGCAATTACACAACCACCGACCAATCCATCGTTATCCAGGATACGGGCCTGGGAATTCCTGAAGAGTCAATTCCCCATCTCTTTGAAAAATTCTATCGCGTGCGCGAGCATGAGGGCAAGGCCTCAGGTACCGGGCTGGGACTCTCGATCAGCAAACAAATCATCCAGGGGCACAATGGCAGCATTGAAGTGAAGAGCAAGATGGGCGTTGGCACATCTTTTAGTATTCATCTGCCCCGCATGCCAAAGACCATGACGCGCAACGATTCCCTCTAGGCTCGCACTGATATTATGGTTCCACCAACACTTTGAGCACGCCGGCTTCAGCAGCGCGCTCAAATGCTTTTAAAACATCGCCCAACTTAAATTCATCTGCAATCAATACCGTTGGGTCCACCTGTTTGGATTCCATCAAACGCAGCGCAGGCTCAAACGGACCACAGCGCGAGCCAATAAGACAAATCTCATCCACAACCATGGACGAAAAGTTGACACTCATCTCGCCCTTATAGGTAGACTTTAAAACCATCGACCCACGAGGGCGAACTGCCTGCCTCGCCAAGGAAAAGCCGCCCGGGGACCCGGTCGCTTCCACCACGATATCCCATCTCCAGCGCTGAATCTCCTCTTCAGAGATGATCCTGATCCCGCGCGCCTTCAGCAAATCCTGCTGACGCGTATGACGCGCCACCACACGCAGGTCACAGCCCGTCAAGGCAAGGGTCTGGGCGATGAGCTGCCCGAGCCGCCCCGCGCCGACGAGCAGGACGCGGTCAGTGGGCTTGATCTGAATTTGGTCCTGAATTTCCAGCGCCGCGGCAAGTGGTTCCGTGAAGACAGCCATTTCATCCGAAACGGAAGCGGGGACGCGATGAAGGTTGGCTATTGGCAATTGTGTATATTCCGCGAACGTTCCGTCACGGTTGACAATTCCAAGTACTGTGCGGTTTTCACAATGAGTCGGGCGTCCATTCAGGCACTGCTCGCATTGGTTGCACACCACATTGATATCCCCCACCACGCGTTGCCCAACCCAGGAGGAATCCCCTGCTTCTACCACATCGCCCACGAATTCATGCCCGATCACGCCCGTGTACGGATAGTATCCCTTCACCAGTTCAAGATCTGTACTGCAAATTCCGGCCTTGCGGATTTTGATCAGCGCTTCGTTTGCTTTTCGAGGTTGCGGGATGTCACGTACTGAAATCCTATTATTTTCGAGCCAGAGTGCATTCATCTTTATTCCTCAGCAACCATCCAGCGATTTCGTCCCTTATTTTTCGCTTCATAAAGCGCGGCATCCGCGCGGCTTAAGAATGTTTGCCAGTCTTCCTTGTGTATCCTGTATTGAGCAACACCGATGCTGATCGTCAGGGTGATCTTTGAGGCACTGGACTCAAGCACCAATGACTGTACATGTCTGCGCAGGCGTTCGGCCTGCTCTGACGCGGCGTTAATAGTACTATGCGGGAGGACGACCAAAAATTCCTCGCCGCCATAGCGCCCGATCGTATCGGGATGGCGAATGTGATCGCGCAATTCGGTCGCAAGCCTTTGCAGGACATCATCCCCAGTCACATGACCGTGGGTATCGTTGATGTTTTTGAAGTTATCAATATCGATCATGGAGATCGCAAGCGGAGTACCAAACCGATCCGAGAACATTACTTCGCGTTGCAGATCCGAGATGATGCGTTTGCGGTTTGGGATGAATGTCAACGAGTCAGTATGCGAGACCTCATCTGCCTGAGCGATGACCGCCTTGAGCTCCGTCTCCTTGATTGCCAGGGAACGTTTGATTCTCTGCAACTCTTCCGTGATCGTTTCCAGGTCGTTCACTGCACGCACAGGTTCGGCGACGAACAGGATCCGTTCATCGTGGAGGGGAATAAAATGGGATGAGAAATCACCCCAGCGATTCTCCCAGGCAAATTCAAGATTTGCCAGTTTGCGAACCCGCTCATGCAGTGTGGTTTTGAGGAATTCATCAAACAGGACCCTGCCTGGGAGGGAAATGAAGTCTTTGGCAAGGCTTGCCGCGGGCAAAGTTTGTTTTAATTGTTCGAACGCCGGATTCCAGGAAAGCAATTTCCCGTCCTTGTCCAGAACTGCCACCAGCGCACTTGTTGCCTCCAGAAACGCTTCCACACCATATTGAGCAAATAGCGCTGCCAGTTCGCGAGACTCATCCTTTTTAGCGGGCACCGCGCCTCCCGAATTGACGTTCGAGCATATCCACTGAAAGATGGATCATCGTGGGCCTGCCATGCGGACAGGTGCGCGGCGAATCGCAGGCTTCCAGATCAATGAGCAGGGCGCGCTGTTCTTCATGGGATAAGGCCTGACCCGACTTGACCGCCATCCGTTTGCAGACGCGCGCGGCCAGCTTCGCCTCGATCTCATTCTGCAGCGGAGATTCATCCTCTTCGAAATCTTCGACCAAGGCGCGCAATGCCACTGCGGGATCACTCCCCATGAACAAGGCCGGCAGCGCGCGGACCTGGAATGTGTTCGGCCCGAACTCCTCCACGTCGAAGCCGAGGTGTTGCAGTACAGGTAATTGAGTGATCAGTAACTGGGCTGAGTGCGGAGGAATGGT
>JANMSY010000391.1:0-7008 GCA_031389865.1 Anaerolineales bacterium
GTGCCGCCGTATAAATCTGGTTTGGACGATGCTCCGGAATTGGATAAAGATCTGCGTCCCGTGCTGGCTGGCAATTCGATGATCCCCGTGGGCTCCACCGCGCTGCGAAAGTCGATTGCGGAGTATCAGCCGCTTTTGAGCCTGCACGGGCACATCCACGAGGGACGCGGCACGACGCGGATCGGCAAAACACTCTGCATTAATCCCGGCTCCATGTATGAACAGGGGACATTATTGGGCGCGATCGTAAGCCTTGGCAGGAATAAGATCGAAAATTACGTGCTCACAACAGGATAACTCTTTCGCCTCTGCCGTGTTATGAAGTATGGATTTTCATAGCAAGTATCAACCCCAAAAGAGGAGAGTCTTATGTCCAACCTGTTTGTCCGTAAAGCGACCGGCATGGTACGCTCATGGTCGGTTTTTGACGCGTTCATTTACGCGTTCTTTTCCATCAATCTGGTGACGTTGGGGTTCTTTAGTTTCAGCCAGATGTATTTCTTCGGTGGCGGGATGATCCCGGCGCTTATTGTCAGCGCACTGTTCATCATCTTTGAGGTGATTGTGTATGCCTCGCTCATCGCAGTGATGCCTCGCGCCGGAGGCGATTACGTCTGGCAGACACGTATCTTCGGCGGTGGGCTCGGCTTTGTTCTCTCCATCACGGGATGGTGGTTCACATTGTGGTTGTGGACCCCGATCTATGGCGATATGCTTCGGCATTTTGTTATCACACCGGTGCTTGGGTTGCTAGGCTTCCAGGATCTCGCGTTGTGGTTCGCCACGAAGCAGGATGCGCTTTATCAGGGCGCTCCCTTGTTTGTAAGCTCCCTCATTGCCCTTGGATTTGTTTCCCTGGTAATCGTGCTTGGGATGAAAACATACGCCCGCATTCAAAAATTTTCATTCTATGCCGGCATGTTGGGGCTGCTTATTATTTTGGTTTTGCTTTTCACAGGTTCGCCTGACACATTCAAATCCAACTTTGAAACCAATGCATCAGCCGTCTTTGGTAAACCAGCAGGAGTGTACGATGCCACTGTACAGGCGGGAATTGACGCCGGAGCATCCACGCCGCTTGATGCCTGGGATTTTGTTCCAGTTATGCTGACTTTGCCATGGCTGGTCTTTTTCAACTTATGGCCCAACTGGGGTGCGACCCTGTATGGCGAGGTCCGCGGCGCAACCGATTACAAACGTAATTTCTCAGGTATGGCATGGGCGCTCGGTGTTACCACGCTCCTTGGCATTATCTTCTTTCTCGGCGTGGCAAAGGGGATTGGCTGGGACTTTTACGTTCAAGCGAATGCTGCATGGTGGAACTACGCATGGTACGGTGTAGAGTCTCCACTCGGAGTCTGGCCGTATCCGGCGATGCTGGCATCGTTCCTTACAACCAGCCGCGTTCTTCAATTGATTGTGATTTTGTTAATGAGCTTCTGGTGGTTTGGCTGGGCCGGCACCTTGTTCCTCTCTTCAACCCGGGTTATCTTCGCTGCCGCCTTTGATCGCCTGCTCCCTGAATGGGCGGCCAAAGTGGATGAACGCACAGGCACGCCTGTGAATGCGATGTTGTTGATGGTTCTTCCTGCTGTTTTGGTTTCGGGACTCTACGCCTACAATGTCGGTGTGGCCGAAGATGGGTCCGGCGGTTTCTATTCCATCACATTGGCAGCGACCCAGGGCATCGCCATCATGTATTTCGGCACAGCGATTGCGGCAATTGTGCTGCCATACAAAAAAAAGGAACTCTTTGATGCATCGCCCATCGCTCAAATGAAAGTAGCTGGTATTCCACTGATCACGATTGCGGGCGTGATCTTTGCTGCTTTCCTTGGGTTCCTGATGGTTGAATGGATGTTTGATCCTTGGTTGAATACGGGCGGTGAAGGCGCGGGTTTGTATGGAATTAGTTTCAAGAATAGAAACTCCATCGCTTTCCTTGGGGGGTGCTATGCCGCAGCTACCGCTCTCTATTATGGCTTCAAGTCGTATCGGAAGAGGGGTGGTATTGATATGGATAAGGTCCAGACGGAAATTCCTGTTGAGTAATCTATAAAAAATCAAACAGGGACAGACACATGACGCGTCTGTCCCTGTTTGACATATAAGAGCCTTGCGAAGGTTTTCACATGAAAGGATCTGTTCTCACTGCGAACCTTCACAAGGCTGACTGGCAACCGGAATGACTTAACGCTGCCAGATGGATTGTGGTCGTGCCATTTCAGCTACGATATCGAAGGAGGAGATCACGCCGAGAGGAAAGCTCTCAGGATCGTTCGTATCCACGACGATCACACGGTGCCGATGGTTCTGGATCATAAGATCCGCGGCTTCCTGCAGGCTGGCGTTTATATCAACCGTGATGAGATCTCGATTCATGAAATCCTGTACTCTCAATTCCTCGTCAATCGTATTGCCTGCCAGGTGCACGAGTTGATGCCCCGTGATGACACCCTGTAGCCTCCCTTTGGAATTCACCACGACGATCGAGCGCCATCCAGCCTGGGTCATTGTGCGGGCAGCGGAGAGTATCGGAGTATCCTGCCTACAGACCAAAAATGTATCGGACATTACATCGCCCACAGTCTCGCGTTTTACAGGTTCCTGTTCAGCGATGCCTGCCACAAAATCTGAGATGGAGATGATGCCCACGGGTTTGCCAGCTTCTGTCACAAGCATGCGATGGATATCCTTTTCGTCCATCCGTCTTGCTGCTTCACTCACGGGAGTGCCGGCCTCCACCGTTTCTATGGGATAGGTCATCAGGTCGCGTGCTGTCAGCTTCCGCATGGCATTCAGGCTTTCCTCATCCACTGAAAGCCATTCACCTGCCAACAGATCGAAATCGGATATGATCCCGAGGGGTTTCTCGAGCTGCTCTGCGACTACCAATGCATGGACCTGATGTTCATTGAGTATGGCCGCGACCTGACCCAGAGATGTGCCTGGCGCGCAGACGATCAATCCCTTGTGCATTAAGTCCTTTATCGTTTGAGCCATTTCAGGTTTTCCTCTTTGTTTCACGAATGTTGATTGAATGGCGATGGTTATGGGTTGTAGAAAGAATTGCTGTTAAAATGCAAGTAAGGAATATCGAAGCCGGATTTCTTATGCCAATTCTACCTGACATCCATGCTGAAATGAATCGATTGGTCGAAGCTGCGCGTGCAAATTCCATTCTTTTGCGCGCCCTCGGTGGATTGGCTATCCGTGTGCGGAGTGGGGATCTTCAAAAATTCTTTGCGCGTGAGTATCACGACCTTGATTTTGTAGTGGCAGATCAGGATCGTAAAAAGATCGAACCGTTCTTTCTGGAAATGGGATACGAATCGAACCGAAAATTCAATCTCCTGAATGGAACAAAACGCCAGATCTATCTGGACCCCAACAGCGATCGGCACGTGGATATCTTTGTTGGCAATTTTGAGATGTGTCATAAACTGCCGATGAATGACCGCCTCCATCTGGACCCGGTCACGGTTCCGCTCGCCGAACTGCTTTTATCCAAATCCCAGATCGTGGAACTGAATCACAAGGATGCACTCGACATTGCTTCCCTGCTGCTTTTCAACGAAACCGGCGACGATGATAAAGGCACGATCAATTTGAACCACATTGCCAAATTATGTGGTCAGGATTGGGGGCTGTACAAAACCACATCCATCAATCTCAAGCGCGTAGAAGATATCGTCCGCGATGAAAAGCTCAATTTAACGGAAGCAGAACGCGGCTTGATCCTGAAGCATGTGTCTCAGATCCAGAAAACGTTCGAGACCATGCCAAAAACCTTGGCGTGGCAAATGCGCGATAAAGTGGGTACACGTGTCCGCTGGTATGAAGAGGTGGAAGAAGTAGACCGTTAAAGTAGGCTTTACAAATAACTAACAATAATGCAAGTGTTCAGTATATAATCATATCGAAAGAGAGCGCGGCTCTCACATTTCACAAAGGAGAAGAGAAATGCAATCCCGCAAATTAATGTTCCATATGTTTTCGTTGTTTGTGCTCGCCAGCATGATGCTTGCAGCATGTGCTCCGGCTGTCACCGAAGCGCCTGCCACCGCAGAACCAGATGAATTTGGAGAGTTATCCGAACTGGTTGCCGCAGCAAAGGCTGAAGGTACGCTCAACACAATTGCCCTTCCGCATGACTGGTGCAATTACGGTGAAGCCATTGAAACGTTCAAGTCCAAATATGGACTGGAAGTCAATGAGTTGAATCCGGATGCCGGTTCAGGCGATGAGATCGAGGCGATTAAAGCCAACAAAGATAACAAGGGACCCCAGGCTCCTGACGTGATCGACGTTGGTTTCTCGTTCGGTACATCTGCCAAGGAAGAAGGTCTCATTCAGCCCTACAAGGTTTCCACCTGGGATAGCATCCCCGCGGATGCGAAGGACCCGGAAGGATACTGGTATGGCGACTACTATGGTGTGTTGTCATTCCTCGTCAACACGGACGTTCAGCCCGATGTCCCCCAGGATTGGGCAGACCTGCTGGATCCGAAATACAATGGACAGGTTGCCCTCTCCGGTGACCCGCGCACTTCCAATCAGGCGATCCAGTCGGTGTTTGCCGCTGGGCTTTCCAATGGCGGTTCCCTCGATGATGCTCAGCCAGGTCTGGACTACTTTTCACAACTGAACGCGGCTGGCAATCTTGTTCCTCTGATTGCCAATAACGGTTTGGTTGCCACTGGCGAGACACCCATCCGCGTCACCTGGGATTACAACGCTCTTTCTGCGATCGATACCTTTGAAGGTAACCCCAAGGCTGAGGTTGTCATTCCGGCTACAGGACGATTTGCAGGCGTGTATGTTCAGGCGATCAGCGCCTACGCTCCACACCCCAACGCAGCCAAGCTGTGGATGGAATTCCTGTATTCAGACGAAGGCCAGACCATTTGGATGAAGGGCTACTGTCATCCGATTCGTGAAGCAGATATGCGCGAACGTGGCGTTATCCCTGCCGACCTGCTGGCGAAGCTTCCGGATGTCTCGGGTGCCGTGTTCCCGACTCTCGAACAATTGAACGCAGCGAAAGAAGTGATCACCAAGGGCTGGGATACAGCCGTTGGAGCGAACATTCAAGCTGCTCCATAGTACATTTCCTGTTCCATATGTGCGAGACCCTGCCCAGGCAGGGTCTCGCTACATCATTTCCTGGCGATGAGGTAAATCAATATGGCAGAATCCACGCATTCCGCATCCCCGATTAAGCCAGCGTTCAATTGGAAGGACTGGTTGGGCGTCGTGCCCTTTTTTCTCTTCGCAATTCTTTTTTTGATCCTGCCATCCGCGCGCATTTTGACCGGCAGTTTTTTCGACAATACTGGTGAATTCACACTGAACAATTACCTGCAGCTGTTCACGGTACCGACCATAGTACACGCCTATAAACTGAGCATACAAATCAGCGCAGTGACCGCCATCGGTGGTGGGATATTTGGTTTCCTATTGGCGTACTCAGTGACAATGGGAGGTTTGCCCAAACCCGTACGTTCGATATTGATCACGTTTTCAGGTGTCGCCTCCAATTTTGCAGGCGTACCCCTTGCATTTGCATTTATCGCCACGCTGGGGCGTGTGGGCTTTGTTACCACAATTTTGAAGGATGTTTTCGGAATCAATATTTACCAGACTGGGTTTAGTTTGTACTCATTCGTAGGGTTGAGTCTTGTATATATGTATTTTCAGTTCCCTCTCATGGTGCTGATCATGGCTCCCGCGCTCGATGGCTTAAAACGGGAATGGCGTGAAGCGGCCGAAAATTTGGGGGCGAATACATTTCAATATTGGACACGTGTTGCCCTGCCAATTCTGTTCCCTTCGATACTTGGAGCAATGATCCTTCTATTTGGGAACGCCTTCGGCGCGTATGCCACTGCATATGCACTAACAGGGGGAAGGCTGGAGATCGTTACCATTCAGATCGGCGCGCAAATTCGCGGCGATGTTTTTCATAACCCGGGCCTTGGTTATGCCATGGCAATGGGCATGGTGATTATCATGGCGGTCTCTCTGGCTGGCTATTCCTGGCTTCAAAGCAAGACAGAGAGGTGGTTGAGATGAATTTTCTATCCCGCCTCCGTAAATTCTCTTTTTGGAGCTGGTTTTGGTTAATTCTGGGGGCTCTTTATTTTATTATGCCTTTGCTGGCCACCTTTGAATTTTCAATCAGCTGGGACCCAGCTGACCCGCTCAAGGCCTATAGAAGAGTTTTTGAAGACAATAATTTCTGGGAATCCTTCCTGTATTCAAATCTTCTTGCACTTTCGACCATCGTGGTGAACACGATTCTTATCGTTCCCACTGCATACTGGATCCGCCTGCGCCTGCCACAGGCGCGGCGCATTGTGGAGTTCATTACCCTGCTTCCATTTGTGGTACCTGCGATCATCCTGGTGTTTGGGCTGATCGGCGTCTACAGTGCCCCCATTGGCATTCCCTTTACAGATATTGATCTGTTCCAGCCTCTTACCACCTTCAAATTCGGAACGAATGTGTTGATCGTTGCGGGTTATATGATACTGGCGATGCCTTACATGTATCGCTCTGTGGACACCGGTATGCGAACTGTGGACGTTCGGACGCTGACAGAGGCCGCACAAAGCCTGGGAGCCAGCTGGCTGACGATCGTCACGCAGGTCATATTGCCCAACGTCCGCACAGCCTTGTTGAGCGGTGCGCTGCTGACTTTTGCGATTGTGGTTGGAGAAGTGACACTTGCCTCCTTTCTGGGCGTAAATGCATTCGGACCTTATCTCTTCCTGCTGGGACAACATCGTGCCTATGAACCTGCCGCTCTATCCTTTGTGAGTTTTCTCCTTACATGGGCGGCCATGGGATTGATCCAATTATTTACAGGTGGCCAGGGACAAGCCGCCGGTACACGTTAATTCATTACAAAGAGACACAATATGGCCTATCTAACTCTTTCGAACATTTCAAAGCAATATGCGGATGCTTATGCTGTTCAGGATTTCAACCTCGACGTGGCGCCGG
>JANMSY010000397.1:0-11262 GCA_031389865.1 Anaerolineales bacterium
GGGCCGCGGGCCGCCGTCGCCGATCCGTCAGCGTTTGCCTTCGCGTCAGAAAGTGCGGAGGACCAGACCGTCAGACCGCCCGAACCGATCGTCAGCCCGGACGGGAGGCTCGCGGATGACGTGGCTTTCAGGATGTTCACCGAGACCGCGGCGGCCGCCGTGATCGAACCGCTCGAGGAGCTCGCCGGCGGGTTGCCGGAGTTCGACCCCGAGCCGGTGGCGCTGTTGTTGCTCGCCACGGTGTTGCCGAAGGTGCGCTGGCCGTCGATCTGCGCATCGGGCGTCGCGCCGGAGCCCTCGCCGCCGGAGCCGTTGGCGCTCGCGGTCGCGTTCGTCTCGGTCGACGAGTTGCCGCTGGCCCTGAACTCGACCGTCCCCACTGTGAGGATGAAACCGCTCTCCGTGGTGGCGGACACGGCGTGCTCGCTCAGCCCGACCGCGACCGAGGCGCCGATGGCAGCGTTGGTACCCGTCGCGTCGCCGTCCGCCTGAGTCGTCACGGCCGACGACAGGTCGACCGCGCGCGCGGCGAAGCTGCCGGAGAGCGCGAACACCACGGTCTCGCCGACCGTGGCTGTTGTCGTTACGTTCGAGATGGTCACCGACACGACGGGCGTGATGGCCGTGCCGCCGGCCGCCCCACCGACTGCGCTCGTGTCGACGTCGTGGCTGCTCGTCGCCTCGAGCGTGAGGTCATCGGCCGCGACGCTCGCGTCGTCGCCGACGCTCGTCTGGCGATTACATACCCGAGAATCGCCAATCCAAATGCCCACAAATAAACGACAACGGGCCATTCTTTCCTTTTCTCTTTTTCGCCTGTTGATGGCGAAGCAGTTTTTGATACTCTGATCTTGCTCATATGTTTCTCCTGCTGATGAACCATTTATGGATTAGATAAAACAACTTGAACGAGCGTGCCCTCGCCCGGCTGATTTAGATACGGAGTTCCAATCGGGACCTCGGGCCGGGTCCAGCGATAAATGAACTTTGCATCGTTTGGGGTCAGGTTCACACAGCCGCGGCTGCTCGGCCGCCCGTAATCATTGTGCCAAAAGGTCCCGTGAAAGGCAACGCCGGTTCCTGTAAAAAAAGACACCCAGGGTACACCAGGCAAATGGTAGGTGTTCTCGGTCCCGTCGCCTTGATTTGTCATATGGACGCTGGGTCCCTTGTGATACGTGCGAAACTCGCCCAAAGGGGTTTCTGTCCCTTTGGAGCCACTGGCGCAACGCGTGACGAGGACCGGGTTTTCGCCTTCGAATGCCGTTACAAACTGGTTTTCCAAATCAACATAAATGCGTTTCTGTTCTTCCGGAACCTTAGGCGCAAGCGGTCCAGGCTCATCGGCTGGGATCACGCGCATTTCATGGGCTGGCACATAGAGCGATTCCCGGGTTTGCCGATCGTAAATTTTGTACCAGATGCTCTTTTCATCACGGTTTACCACCGTGTTCGCGATCCAGTGGGTGGTGGAATAGTAAATACGGTAACCGCGGTCTGCAAAAACACTGCTGGCGCGCCGCGTATCACTGAATGGAACAGTGATCTCACCAAGCACACTAGTCTCTGAAATGTCAAATACAGGCTTTTGGTGAAGTGTGTCGACGGGCTGGATCGTTCCAGAATAGACATATCCTTCGCCATTGATCTGATACCAGGTGGAATTGAAAGGGTTGCCATAGCCCTTGTCACCCTGGGTTTCGCCAGTAATCTCTACAACCTCATCTTGGCGTAACAGGGATATCATATTGGCATTAAAGAATGGTTCACTAAAGACATTGACCCCGCTCATCGTGCTGCGGCCCTGCTTGGGAGTTTCGGCGGCAAGAACACGCTCAAGTCGCAGGTCTGCTAGAAACAATCCCAGCAGACCTGCACTTGAGGCTTTCAAAAACTCGCGGCGGGAAAAGTTTAGATCCATAGCTTGAATTTACAAGGAAACCAGGTTGTCAAGTCCATAAGCACCTCTCCATCGGGAAGACTTGGAGTCCTTCCCGAATGGTGATAAGTGTGCCAGCGATCATTATTGCGCTTTCTGAAGCTGCTTCTTGATACGCGAGATAACGACCGGCATCGAGACGATCAGGCTGAGCGTTGCCACCCAGACTGTCCCTCCAATACGAGCGACCAAGGGGTAGTCACCGGTCAGTGTAGCGGCTAAAAGAAACAACAGCGCTGCGCCCAAAGAGATGGGAATGTAAATCAACATACTCTTCTGCGCCACTTCTTTTTCAACTTGTTCGTGTTCCATAGAATACTCCTTGCGAATAAACTCTAGATTTTGAATTAATCAGGCTTTTGCACGGGCGAAGATCAGCTTGAACATGCCCATGTCATCTAAGTCTTCGATCCGGTCGATCTGCAGCCCTGCTGCACAGACGTTCTCCACCGTTCGACGGTTGATGTTGGCTCCATTGAAGCGAACAATGAGCGGAGCAAGAACATCCATCAGTGTGCCGATCACAGGCCGGTCAATACGGACATGTTCCAGGAGCAGAATCTGTCCATCGGGGCGAACAACCCGGCCAATCTCGCGCAAGCCCTGGATGGGATCCGGGACGGAGCAAAAGACGAATGTGGCCACAACTGTATCGTAGCTGGCTGAAGGAAACTCAAGGTGCTGTACATCGCCCAGGCGTAGATCGCTATCTTGCCGATTCAAATTCTTTGCACGCCGGCGCGCTATATCCAACATTCCCGGCGTCAGGTCAATGCCTGTAATCTTGCAATTGAGTGGCCAGAATTCCATGTTCTTTCCAGTGCCAACACCAACTTCGAGTACTCGTGGGCCATATACGAATTGCCATATCTTTTGCCTCCAGGGTTGGAAACGCTGCTCCATCAGCCATTCAATTCTGTCATAGATCGGCGAGATCCGCTGGTAACGTGCACGAGTTAGAGCTGTCGCCTCATTGTCAACGTACTTTGCGGCCGGATCGAGAGTTATAGAATTGGTTGCCATCAGTTATGTCTCCTTCCCAGAAGTCAATCATCACCGGCTGAAGCTGGGGCAGAGCGTAGTTGTGCGGAGCCACTGCTCTGTGTTGGTTTCTGGCCTCGTCCGATGGACGGCCTAAAGCCTTTTAGGAGCAGCGTATTGAGTGTCACAGAGACGGAACTTACAGCCATCATCAAACCAGCGATCTCAGGGCTGATGACGAGGGATACAAATGGATAGAATAGTCCTGCACCTAGGGGGATGCCTAGCGTATTGTAAAAGAATGCCCAGAACAGGTTCTGCTTGACCTTGCGCATCGTAGCCTTGGCGATTTCCAACGCGACCACGACATCACGGATGTCATCCTTGATCAGGATAATGTCGCCGGTCTCTTTGGCTACGTCTGTGCCCGAGCCAATTGCCATGCCGACTTCAGCTTGAGCCAGCGCCGGGGCATCATTCACACCGTCGCCGACCATCGCAACTTTCTTGCCTTGCGCCTGAAGTTTCTTGACTTCCTCCGCTTTATCCTGCGGCAGGACCTCGGCCAGCACGCGGTCGATGCCGACCTTGCGAGCAATCGCATCTGCTGTGCGTCGGTTATCGCCGGTGATCATGGCGACTTCCAGACCTAATTTGTGCAGGCGGCGGATTGCATCAGCCGAATATTCCTTGAGCGTATCCGCGACCGCGATCAGGCCAGCCGCCTGTCCGTTCAGAGCGACAAACATAACCGTCTTGCCATCAACTTCCAACGCTTCTGCTTGAGACATCAGAGCTGAGAAATCCACGCCGCGTTCCTTCATCAACTTGCGGTTGCCCAATAGGATTTCAGAACCTGCCGCTTTCGCTTCCACACCGTGACCCGGAATGGAATTGAACGACTCAGGCTCAACCAACTTCAAGCCGCGATCCTCAGCGCCGCGCACAATTGCCTCTCCCAGTGGATGTTCGCTGTTCTTCTCGGCGGTCGCCGCCATTCTTAACAACAGATCATCGCTCACTAATAACTGTTTACTGGCTACGACATCAGTGACCGATGGCTCGCCCTTCGTCAACGTGCCCGTTTTATCGAACACGATGGTCTGCAATTTGCTGGTATTCTCGATGGCTTCGGCGCCCTTGAACAGCACGCCAAATTCAGCAGCTTTTCCCGTTCCCGCCATCATCGCTGATGGGGTCGCCAGACCTACGGCACATGGGCATGAAATGACCAGCACCGTGACACTCAGCAACAGAGAGAAGCCAAACACGCCGATCTCACCTAGCTTATAAGGTGACAGGATGAAACTCGAATTCGGGTCGAAGAACATGTTGTAGCCGAAGAAGAACCAGAAAAGGAACACCGCAACGGCCAGCAAGTGCACACCCAGGATAAAATGCCCGGCTACCCAGTCCGCTAACTTCTGGATCGGGGCCTTGCTGGCTTGCGCGTCTTCCACTAGCTTGATGATCTGCGCCAGCGAAGTATCTTTCCCTACACGTGTAGCTTTGAACTTAAAGGCACCAGTCTTGTTTAGCGTTCCACCGATGACTGCATCGCCTGCCTTCTTTTCAACAGGCAGGCTTTCGCCGGTCAGCATGGACTCATCTACTGCTGAGTAACCATCAATGACTTCGCCATCTACTGCAATAGACTCGCCGGGCCGCACCAGGATCAAGTCTTCAATCTCGACTTCGTCAGCCGGGATTTCCAGCTCCTGACCATTTCGCATCACGCGCGCGACTTTGGGCTGGAGTTTCATCAATTTGCGGATCGCCTCTGATGTGCGACCGCGCGTCAGCGCTTCGAGCCAGCGACCCAGGATGATGAAACCAGTGAGGAGTGCTGCACTCTCGAAGAAGGTCGCACCCTCACCGCCAAACCCAGCATTCGGGAACAGGGTGTTGATCACCGCGATCCCGTACGCCGCGCCGATGCCGGTGGCGTAGAGCAGGTTCATGTCGGTGACGCCGTGCTTGAGGCCGCGCCACGAGTTGGTGAAGAATTGCCGTCCCGGACCAAAGACGACTGGTGTAGTCAGCAAGCCAATCACCCATTTATAGGAAAGAAACTCAGGAACGAAGGCTTTCAATGGTCCAAGCATTTCATAGAATGTGCCGATCATAACGATCAGGCCAATGAGCCCGGCGATGATCAGATTGCGGCCCTGGCGCTTGATCTCTTCTTCGCGAGCCTGGCGTTCGCGGTCGAGAGCATCTGCGCCCTCACTGCGTTCCTGCGCTTCATAGCCAACTTCGCGCACGGCGCGCTTCATGCTGGAAGTGGAAACTACGCCGGGGATATACGTCACGCGCGCCGTATTGAGTCCCAAATTGACGACCGCCTCCTGTACGCCGCGCAGTTCTTTGAGCGCGCCCTCCACGTGATCCACGCAGGACGCGCAGGTCATGCCGCTCACATCGAAGGTCAGTTCGGCGGTCGCCACAGCGTAGCCCACATCGTCCACGGCGCGCCGCATGTCATCCAGTTTGACGCGTTGAGGATCATACGAGAGACTTGCTTTGTTGGTCGCCAGGTTGACGGTCACGTTCGAGACGCCTGGCAATTCCTTGAGTGCGCCTTCCACGTGCGAGACGCACGAGGCGCAGGTCATGCCCGAAATGGGCAGAGTCAAATTTGATAGAGCTTCAGTCATGGGAAACCTCACTATGATTATTTGGAATACTGCATGAAAATTGTATACAAAGATTGGAGCCGCTTAAGTTCCGAAGTCCGTTGTTTGGGGGATGGACTATCGAGAATAATCGCTTGGCTGCTTTGGGCCTGGCAAATGATGAGCCTGGTTCCTGTCACACGCAGCGCAGCCTGAACAGCGTTGAGCTGATGTAGCACTTGCTCGCATGGCTGGCCTGCTTCTGTCATTTCGATCACAGCGTTCAAATGCCCTGCCGCACAACGTAGTCGTCGGATGATTTCAGACTGTTGATCGGGCTTCATAAGCCACCTCGCTGGAAGAGGTTACGTTGGAGATGTGCGGTATGATCGCGCGTCGGATTGCCGTCTCCAAGTGTTGGTTGGCACGCTTGCCAACAGGGCCCGCCAGAGAAACCCAGGTTCTGCCATCCTGACCGTGGATGACCAGGGTGGCTGGATCATCCTGCTTCCGATAAACGAGGAGGACGACCATCTGACAATTGCAGTCATTCGTTCCGTGGTGTGGGCAGGGACAATCGGGGTGTGCCAGACGGGCGACCTGCAAATCGAACGTCTGCACGACGCGAAAGCTGGCGCTGGTCAACTGTTGGCTGACCCAGACCAGAACCTGGTCGCATGTCTGATCGAGAACTAAGAATGGCATTAAGGTGCTCATATTGAATCCTATTGCCCTTAGTATAGATGTACAGGTTGCCAGAGCATAGCGCCAAATCCACCGTTTGGAGATAGGCATTTTCGCTTATGCCAGCGAGGCAAGATAGGATGGAGATACGCAGGCAAACAAAATCGGGGCTGTCCAAGAAAGACAGCCCCGTGAGAGAAGAAAGCGGACAAGCATTATTTGCCTTTGTTCACGCGTAGCGTGCCTGCCAGTACCGCCACCAGACCTGCTACAAATATGACTGGTAGAGCGATTAGCGCCAGCATGAAGAGTAATCCAAAGCCCATCATAGTCTATGTCTCCTTTCGTGTTTATCTCATCTCAGTATAGAACTAACACGTAAAGGATTGATAAAGATTGATCAAAGGTTTCTTGAATGTTTTCTAAGCAATAATTGTTCAAACGGTTGCCAGAATAAGAAGACCCATCACCACAACACCACCACCGAGTGCCAATCGCACCCATTCTTTGTGATGAAGATTCCAGTGTGCGAGTCGGTTCAGGGTGGGGCGGGCAGAGGCGCCAACAAGAATCACAACCAAAGGTAGGACGAAGATCAGGTTGTAAAGCACAAGATAACTATAGCCAAGCAACGCCGAGGGCTGGAGAGCAAGCAGACTCAAGACGCCCAGGTAGACTGCGCCACTGCACGGCACTGTGCATAGACCGATCAGGAAGCCACCCAAAATGAGCGCCGGAACAGTGGCTTTTTTCGCCATCTGTCGCGCCATCGTACCAACTTGGGATGGAGCCTGCAGGCGCCATCCCACGTCGGGTAGGAAGAAATCCTTGAGCATCCACAACCCAAAAAGGATTGCGGCCAACGCGCCAAATCTCGCAGGCAGATGCTCACGGGTGAAGAAATCTAGGCTCTTAAGCAGCCCGACACCCAATCCAAGGTAAGTCAAGAAGATGGCAGCAATATAGATTCCGCCCAAGCTGAGTATGCGGGCACGGATCGCGCGAAGACTTTGTTCGCCCGCCTGCATAGTGGCAAGCATGGCAGTGATGAACAGCAGCAGGACCGTAAACGCACAAGGATTTATACCGTCTACTACAGCAGCCAAAATCACCGTCGGTAAAGTGATTTTTGGCAGATACATTTGCATAGCTTCAGCTGGCGCGTTTGGGTGCCATAAGCCAGTCAGTGCCATTGCCCCCAAAGCCACAATAGACAAGGTAGCAAGTGTGACAATACGACGAAGAGGTGAAGTGGTTACCATGTTATCCTTCGACGATCAACTGGCCACTCATTGTGGGATTCGCCTTGCCGCCGCAGCAAATATCACAGTAATAGGTATATGTACCAGGCTTGTCCGGCGTAAAGGTCAAGTAATTAGAACTTTCAGGTTGAGCAATGATATCTACGCCAAGTTCCTCTATTGCCCATTGATGCTTGCCACCGCCATCGGTATGATGCTCATTATCCAGACTGGTCAGTCGAACAGTCACCGGCTGACCAACCTTGACACGAATCTCCTTTTGATCGAATCCACTCATGTCGGCGGCCACTTCGATCACATTACCAGCCATCGGCTCAGCGGCCGGGCGGGAGAAAGCCTTTACCAGATAAAAGCCTGCTAGACCCAGTACACCGACAACAATCACGGCAAAGATTCCTGACCGGAAACGCCGTTGTCGTAACTGAGCCTCTCTATGCAGTTGGCGAGCTGTTTTTTTCATTTTGAAAATCCTTCTTCAATGTTAGATTTAGTTACTCTGGTGCAATAACTTCCGCACGATATTCATGCCGGCCATCATTTCCCGCTCGGGATACGGCGTTCACCAACGCGTCGGCTGAGACTTTCTTGCTGTCGTAACTGACTTCAGCCGTCGCCATGTTCAAGTACACGTCCACTCCATAGACGCCATCCAGCGCAAGCAAGCTGTTGCGCACGCGCATAGCGCAGTTCTCACAACCCATGCCCCCCACTGTCAGCAACGCGCTGTCGGCTTCGCTCCGTTCCTCATCACTTACTGTATTCTTATAGATTGGTTCTACGTAACAATTCTCGTCCATTTTTTCTCCTTCGACATTGATGTGTTATTCAAGGTTTTCGTACGCCACCCACCAGGGCGGCGATACCAAGCAGCACCATGACAAGCCGATACACAAAAGCCGCCTGGTTCACCAAACGGATATTCTTCTTTTTTGACACAAAATCCAGAACAACCTGCCGCAGCCCATTTATTCCATGTGCCAGCGCAAACACCAGCAGGAAGAGATCGTAAATACGCCAGCCAAGATAAGCCCAGCGCATCGAGACGTAATTCAGATCAATGCGATCCACGCCCACCAGCACATCCTGGATCAAGACATGCCCCCAAGCCAACGGGATGAGCAGCAGTCCGCTGTAGCGCATCCACTTCCAGGCAATCACTTCACGGTTTCTGCGAAGATCGATCACGCGCGCCATTTTAGATACCCAGCTTTTCCAGCACGTTGCGTCCCATGATGAACACTGCGGGAAGCCACAACGCAATAGCGATCACCAGAGTCCAGATAGCCGAGTTGTGCTGAGATTTTGTTTCCCATTTTTCACGAGCGCCAGATCGAAGATGGCAATCCTGGTTCCGTTGACGCCGTGATAGATCACGCTAAAGACCAGGAAAATCTTGCCAATCATGAAAGGCACGCTTCGGTACACTGCGATCGCGTCGGCATACAGGGATGGGAAGAAGAAAACCGTGGACGTATCCACCACGTGAATGACCAGGAACAGCAGGATGCCTAAACCCGTGAGGCGGTGCAGGACGAAACTCAACTGTCCAACGCCTCCGCGATATTTGATCAGGTTTGTCATTGCTCTTACGGTCATACTACCTCTAAACTGTATCCCGCAAATGATCTTTTTCTCAAGCCTCGCGCGGACGCGCACTCAGCCCGCGCGGTATCCATGCCAGCAAAGCCAGACCGATGGCGAACGCAAATATGGCGATAATCTGCGACTGCGCCAGCCCAAAGGCGATGATGCGATACGAACTTGTGAAACCTAGGAAGAAACGCTCAAAGCTGTAGAGGGTCAAATAAACCAGGAACAATTTCCCGTCAACCCAGTTGCGCTTACGCAATTGCCAGAGTACAGCGAAAATCCCTAGGTTGATTACGAGTTCATAAACAGGCATGGGTGTATAGTACACGCCAAGTTGCGGAACCATCACGTTCGGGTTTGTGTATGCAAATCCAAATGGGCCATTCGTTGGCTTGCCCATTGCATCGCCGGTAATCACGCACGCAATGCGGCCAATCGCCTGCGCGAGGACCAAAGCTGGCGCGGCAGCGTCAAGAAAACGCGGGAAATACCAGCCTCTTTTCCAGGTCACGAGAGCGCCCGCGATCAACCCGCCGATGAGCGCCCCCCAAATGGCCAGCCCACCCTCCCAGATGTACAGCGCGCGGATGGGGTTCGCCGCATACTCGTGCGACCAGTGATCGAGCACATGGAACAAGCGCGCCCCGATCAACCCGCCGATGATGATCCAGACAGCGGCATCGTAAACGTCTTCCTTCTTGAAGCCTTTGCGTTCGGCTTCGCGTGCCGTCAACCAAATACCAATCCCGATGGCAACCAGGAGGATCAGGCTGTACCAGCGTAGGGCGAAGTGCCCAATACCGAAGATAATGGGGTCTATGCTTATGGTAATCATGATCGTGTTTCAAATTCCTTTCGGTGAATTAGAGAGATGTATCCCTCGCATTGCCTCTTTAGAAATGTACTGGAGCGAGGCAGATTCTCTTTCAATATTGAGTGCAGTTCTGCTTGCAGGGTTTCCGAAGACCGTACTGTCTCAAGGCTGCGCGGTAGAACCAGTTGTGCCAATGCCAGGTCGGATGCGATATCCAGATTACGGGGCGTGACTGGATCGAATAAGCCATTCCCCTGTGTGGACCAGGCGTTGGCCAGGTAAAGAATCACCTCGTCGAGCAAGGCCGGAGGGAATTCAAACCCATGCGTCCGAAAAACGCTCCGAACGAGCATGATGGCCTGCAAAGGCTGTTTAGTACCTGCCACAACCGAAAGGAGCTTTTCATAAGCCTTCCGACTATTGCGAAGCCTGGAACGCAGGAACTCACAGCCGAAGTTTTGCGACTCGCTGGCGGCCTTGGACTGTGGGATAAACTTATCAGCGCACCAGTCAATAACAGTTGCTCCGGAAAGAAGATCCTCATCCCACCAGTCGAAATCCGTCGTATCCATTGTGCCGATCAAGAGCAGGTTGGGCGGAAAGGGCAGAGGTGCTGACAGGTGAGTGTCCCCGATGCGCATGATCTGATTGTGTTGCATCTGGCAAGCAACATCTGTAAAGCAGCTGAGCAGTTCCGCCGGGCTGATGTGGGTCAGACCAACAACGAAAACCTGTTGAGCATTTTCCGGCAGCGATGCTTCCTCAATGACGTAGAGCAGCTTCTCGGTGATCATGCGAGAATGTATGCCAATCAAAGCCGTATGAGCCGGAGGGCCTCCGGCATACCAGGCGTGCCCGGGCACAACCTGCATTTGAGTGCCACTGCTACTGCCTGCGAGCATTTTCGCCAGACACTCAACAAGGACAGCCTTTCCAGTTCCTGCGGGACCAGTCAGGATCGCCATGGGTCTGTGCTTGAGCGCCACGTAGAAATTTGCGAGGTCGATCTGGTCAGCCTGGACTCCGGCTTGCGCGACTGCGACTGCCAGGCGATCAATCAGCTCAACCTCGAAGTCCTGATTGATGACACTGCCTATTTTCACAGGTGCATAGATACTCGATGTCATAGTCATTCGCGAAAGACCTTCCAGCCGCAAATGCCCCAGCAGATGACCATCGCAGCGATGAACAACGCCGCGGCAACGAACAGACCGACCTTCAGTCCAAAGAAAGGGACGACGAGCAGTCCCACCAGCGGCAGGGTACACATCCAGATAATGATGCCAAGCGCCATATCATCAAAATGGCTTGCAAATCGTCTCAACATGGCGTCTCCTTAAAATTCAAAATCTACATCATTGTATAACTTTGAATCAG
>JANMSY010000142.1:0-3505 GCA_031389865.1 Anaerolineales bacterium
CTATCAAGGAGTTATCCATGTCCGACTCAAACGCGAATACTGCAAATGACAACGGCAAAGCCCTGTTCGATGCGGGAGTAAAAGAATATAGCGCGGCCGGTCGTTACTACTACGACATCGGCTATCAGCCCACCGAAACACAAGTGTTAAAGGCATTTCGACTCACGCCTCAGGAAGGCGTATCGTTTGAGGAAGCGGCCGCGGCTGTGGCGGCGGAGTCATCCTTCTCCACGTGGACAACTGTCTGGTCTGATTATCTTGTGGATGCCGCGCGCTATTCCGCCCGCACGTATGACATGAAACCCGTGCCCGGTCCCAAAGACCAGATGATGGCGTACATCGCCTATCCTCTTGATCTATTCGAGGAAGGCTCCCTCCAAACTTGATGTCATCCATTGTTGGCAACGTATTCGGGTTCAAACCCTTGCGCGCCTTGCGCCTGGAGGATATTTACTTCCCGCCTGCATTGCTGACCACATTCCAGGGTCCGCCGCACGGCATTCAAGTGGAACGCGACCGGTTGGACAAATATGGCCGTCCATTACTCGGTGCGACGATGAAGCCGAAACTGGGTCTCTCCGCGAAAAACTACGGACGATTGGCTTACGAGGCCCTGCGCGGCGGACTCGACTTTACGAAAGACGACGAGAACATCACATCCCAGCCATTCATGCGCTGGCGCGACCGCTTCGAGTTCGTGATGGAAGCAGTCAAGCAAGCCGAAGCGAAGACCGGTGAGCGCAAAGGACATTACCTCAACGTCACAGCCGGCGACATGGAAGAAATGTACCGCCGCGCTGAACTCGCCAAGGAACTTGGTTCCCGCATCATCATGGTGGATTATCTCGTAGCAGGCTTTACAGCGTTCGCATCGCTTTCGAAGTGGTGCCGCGCGAACGGGATGCTGCTCCACGCGCACCGCGCCATGCACTCGGTCATGGATCGCCAGCAGAATCACGGTGTGCACTGGCGCGTGCTTGCCAAGTGGTGCCGCATCGTCGGCGCAGATCATCTGCACAACGGCACAGTCGGTGGCAAACTCGAAGGCGACCGCCCCTCCACGATTGGCATCAACGAGATGATGCGCACGACGGGCGCTGCCAAAGTGGAGAATTGCCCCGGTCATCACTTCGACCAGCCGTGGCTTTCAATGCCTGGCATGTTCCCCGTCGCATCCGGCGGCATCCACGTCTGGCACATGCCGGAGCTTGTGTCCATCTTTGGCGATGACGCGATCCTGCAATTCGGAGGCGGAACGGTTGGTCATCCGTGGGGAAGCGCAGCGGGGGCTACTGCCAACCGCGTCGCTTTGGAAGCTGTCGTGCAGGCGCGCAACGAAGGCCGCAACCTGCTCGCCGAAGGGGCGGATATCCTCAAGTCCGCCGCGCGTCACAGCGGTGAACTCCGCGCCGCCGTGGACACCTGGAAAGGTATCGTATTCGAATACGAGGCGGTGGATGCGCTCGAAAGGCCATCGGCTTAACGCGGAAGGAGCAACCAAAATGAAAACTGAAACCTTTTCCTATCTTCCTACCCTTACCCATGAACAGATCGATTCGTGAGCACGCAGAAACACTAGAAGAATATGGCTTAAGAGCAATTGACGCCTTGCATGTAGCCTGTGCACAGGCGGCCGGGGCAGATTATTTTCTAACATGCGACGACCGTTTGCTAAAAAAGCGGAAATACATCAAGATTTCATCCATGAACCCGCTTGATTTTGTTCAAAAAGTATCAGGAGAACAGCCATGACCATTCATGTTACAAGTGAGAGGCAAGTAATTCAAGAAGCGGCTCAAGTGCTAATCAAGCATATGAGTCCTGCTAAAGCGACGCGTTTCTGGGCTTCTTGGCAGATTGGCGAAGGAGACTATCTGGTGATCCGAGAACAGCTGTTTGAAAAGGAAACGGTCAAGTCTTTGTACAAAAAGATCGAAGACTATCAGAAGAGGAAAACCAAGAAATAGGCAGGCATCCTAGCGAGACAGCTGGAATCAGTAGTTTTGTCTCTATGATTCAATCCCAATTCTCAAAAGAACAGTCGTAAACACACAAGCAATTCGCAGAAGAAATCGATATTCTCACTATGCCGATAAGCTCCATGTCTTGATTTCGGACTATTGGAATCAATCAGATTTTATGCAAAAGATTGACGACGATTCGCGGTTTTGTTATACTCACTTTTGTAAAACACAAATCTTTGGGCCAATTGGAACCACAAACCCGAAAACCATGTAATAAAACGAGTTTTTCACAAATTCCAGCGGTACCAGGATTACAGCTCATAACCCGAAGGTCGTAGGGTTCTGAGTCCTAGCCGTTATAAACCGGTACTCTTTAAGAGCCCTTCTTATTTAGTCTCGTGGCTATCTTCTCGATTTGATTTTGTTGCTTATTTTCCGCTTGCTCGTTTTGTTCAGGTATTTTTTTGTGGTCTCTGCCAGAAACTGGAGGGTAACATTAGACTTGAGGTACACCTCGTCGACCTCTTCGCGACCCTCATATATGTTCACAAATTCCTGATAATTAGTGATAATAATATGAGTCTGATCCGACTCAAACCACATCTCCCATGCAAGTTCGTTCCCGGTAAGGGGATTGGAGCCGGCGGGCGCATCAAAGTGCATATCTAACAAAACAAGTTGAGGAGCAGGCTCTCGTTTCAGGCGTTCAAGTCCATCTTCGCCGTTATAGTAAACCTCTACCTCAAAACCGACACTTTTGAGTGTGAGCTCGTACTGCTCCGCAATATCTTTATGGTCTTCAATGACAAATGCTAAGTTATGTTGTACGTTCATTTCGATACTTTCTATTTTTTTGTGCTTGCCTGCTTTAGGCTGACAAGAGGTATAGTCCTGTCTCCGGGGAGAACAAGTGGAAAAGCTATAAAAAATTCAGTGCCTTCCCCCTCGGCACTTTCGAGTTGCAGTGTACCATTCATCCGTTCAACTAGACCTTTCACAATGGACAGTCCAAGCCCTGTACCCTGGTGCGGTCGATCGTAGACAGACGTATTTTCATGTGCCTGAAAAAACTCATTGAAAATCTCTGATCTTTTGGATGCGGGAATACCTACACCGTTATCTTTTACAGATATGGACCATTCCGCGTCGCTCGATCTAAATGCTGTCACCCGTACGTAACCTTCTTTTGGGGTGAATTTAATAGCGTTGATTGCAAGATTTATAAGAATTTGTTGCAAGAGAGTCTTGTCTATCATTACGACTGGCAGCATACCTCCACTAATACTCCAAGTCAACTCGAGATGCTTCTCTTTTGCTTCGGCAGACAGCATGGATTTTACAAGTGAAAAAAGCTCAGTGATGTTTGTGGCTGTTGGATTATTTTTAATTTTGCCTGTGCGCAACCTTGTTTGAGAAAGAATATTCTCAACCATGCTCAATAGCCTCTGTGCATTCAATAAAATACGAGCTGCATTCGAGACGGCAGTATGAGGGGCGCTCATCGCAAGCTCGGCATGCCTGGGCGGTGAAATCGCGCAGAC
>JANMSY010000485.1:0-6579 GCA_031389865.1 Anaerolineales bacterium
CCAACGATCACAAAGTCATTATGCATCACCAGGCGTCGGTCGATACCAAAACCGTTTGCAACGAATACCTTTTCTGCGTCTGGCGAGTGCAGCAGGATCACATCTGCATTTCCCTGTTCACCAAGTTTCAAAGCCTGCCCCGAGCCCACTGCCACCAGTTGGACGTTATAGCCTGTTTTCGCGTTAAAAGCTGGAAGTAACACATCCAGCAAACCAGAGTCCTGCGTGGATGTTGTTGAAACCAGCAATAAATCAGTTTTTTGAGATTCACTTGGGCTGCACGAAAGTAGAAGGAATGAAGCAACCAGTAAAAAAGAAAATAATTTTCGCATTGAACTCCGAAAGCAGAGGGGCGACACTGCAGCCGCCCTTTTAATCGCGTTGATTATAAGCCTAAGCCCAGGTCTGAATCGGTTTTATCTGCATCGGGCTTGAACAACGGCTGTCCAAATTTATCCACGCCGAACCGACCAATGATTTCCTGGGTTGCCGGGTCGGTCATGAATTTCAGGAATGCGATCGCGCCCGCATAATTCGCATTCGGCCACCTATCGGGGTTGACCGTAATGACGTGATAAATGTTCAGCAATGATCTATCACCTTCAACCAAGATTTCAAGTTGAAGATTGGCCTTACTTGCAAGAAAAGTAGCACGGTCCGTCAAAATGTAAGCACCCTTTTCAGAAGCAACCCTTAGTGATGCGCCCATGCCCTGTCCTGTTTCGAGGTACCACACAGGTGGTGCTGCCATAGGATCGAGTTCGGCTTTCTTCCACAAAGTCACTTCAGCTTTATGCGTACCAGAGTCATCACCGCGCGAAACGAATGTCGCGCCCATTTCATTCACTGCCTTCAAAGCATCCACTACGGACAGATCTCTAATTGCCGCGGGGTCAGCATATGGGCCAGCAATCATAAAATCATTGTGCATGACCAGAGCGCGGTCCCTGCCGAATCCACTTTCCATGAATGTCGTTTCAGATGCCGGCGCGTGGACCAACAGAACATCGGCGTTGCCATCCTCCCCCATTTTCATCGCCTGCCCACTCCCCACCGCAACCGTCTGGACCCTGTAGCCTGTTTCTGTTTCGAACAGCGGAATCAGCACATCGAGCAATCCCGAATCCTGTGTGGACGTGGTGGTTGCGATGATCAAGCTGGGGTTAGTGGATATCCCGGTCACAGACGCGTTCGTAGGTGTTGTGGACACAGCAGGTGTACAGGCGCCGAGTATCACCGACAGAACGATCAACAGGCTAAAGAATAAAGTGTGATGAAATTTCATTGTTTCTCCTGGATTTGAACCTGCTCACCGCTATGAGAGGAGTTGTACCCCGTCAGCGTGTTGAGTTCGGTGCGGAATGCTGCCGTTTGCAAATAATCCAGCAATGGTGCAAGAATTTTTTCATTCTCACGCGGCAGGACAAGATCATAGCGTTCTTCAAAAAGAGGAATGAAATCAAGGTTGTGTTGATGTGCGGCAGCCTGCAGGCCTAACGCTGCGTCCGCCTTGTTGTTAGCAATCAGTATCGCAGCCTCGCTGTGGGTCTTCACTGCCTGGTCATAACCATTGATCTTTTCGGTTGGGATATTAAGCTTCCGCAATTCTGCATTGAACCAGAGGCGCGTCCCCGAGCCCGGATTGCGGTTCACAAAACGGACGTTGGGCTCTGCAATATCTGGGATCTTCCTGATCCCCTTTGGATTTCCGCTGGCGAGCATTAATCCCTGTGTGCGATAGGCGAGCGTGACAATTTCCACGTCGCGGTCGGGGAATAGATGGCGGATAAATGGCGTGTTGTACTCACCGCTTACATCGAGAAGATGTGAGCCTGAAATTTGACACAACCCCTGACGCAGATTCACGAGTCCATCCAATGAACCAACAGGCAGACTCAATAGTGTGACGTCTTTTTCAAGATGTTCGGCAATGCCTTCGAGGGCCAGATCGTGACTGCCAGAAAAGATCACGGCAGGCTTTTTCGTTTTCGGAAGGATGATCTGCTGCAAAAGGAGCGCATCTGCTTTGGCACGGTAAAACTTTTCGGTCACCCTGCCCGTTTTGCGGATCTCATTCACTTCGACGAGGTTTGCGGATTCAAGCGCGAGGATGTGATGACGAATCCATGCCGGGGACTGTTTCATGGTCCGCGCGAGATGGGTGAGGGTGGCAGGGGCAGCCATGAGGAGCCGCAGAATGTCCATGCGGCGCGAGTCAGCCAGGAGCTTGATATTCCCAAAAGAATGTATGGACTCAACTTTTTTCACTTCGATTAAGTTTTTCCTTAAACGTGAGTCTAAAGCGAATGTGAGAGGATGTCAAGCGAATTTTTATTTGACATCACTCCCCCACCGTGTTATAAAAACCATAGAATTTACGGATTTACTCATCCAGAGAGGCTGAGGGACCGACCCTTTGACGCCTCGGCAACCGTTCAAGCGGTGCCAATTTCGGCAGTGTAGGGCAACGTCGTGTCGCCTGACGCTGGGAGATGAGAGATGATATGCGCTGTGCGTGTCGCCTCTCATTGCGAGAGGCGATTTTATTGTCGTGGAGGTCCCATGGAAATCGGCGAAACAATTTATGTGACAACGCGCGATGAATTTCGCAAGTGGCTGATCCCGAATCACAAGGTCAAGAAAGAGATCTGGCTGATCCAATACAGGAAAGCTACGAGGAAGCCGTCAATCAACTATGTGGAAGCTGTGGAGGAAGCCATTTGTTTTGGCTGGATCGATGGATTGGAAAAAAGCATGGATGCGGAACGTTACGCGCTTCGTTTTTCCCCGCGTCGGCCGAAGTCAAACTGGACAAACACAAACAAGGATCGCGCCAGAAAAATGATCGCTGAACGCAGGATGATGGCAGCAGGTCGTGCGACCCTGCCGCCTGATGTATTAGGTTGAAAGTTCGAAGGTTGAGTTATGCAGGAAGACATCTTGAGAATTCAGCAGTTGATTGCACGTTTTGCTAACAGTTTTGACATCAAAGACTGGGATGGTTTGCAATCCTGCTTCACCGAGTCACTGTACACCGACTACTCCGACCTGCGCGGCACACCGCCTGAGAATATCTCCGCGATGGAGTACACAAAACTGCGCCGCGAGTCCCTGGACCATTTGAAGCTGCATCATCTGGTGAGCAACTACGAAATTGACTTCTCCGATGCAGATCACGCCACCTGCCGCTCGTCGATGGTCGTCTGGCGCAAATCGGACGAGGAAGAATTCACTTCACACTGCGTCTATATTTTTCAGTTGAGGAGACAAAACCCGGACTGGAAGATTAGCGGCATCACACAAAAGGTTTTATGGAACGAAGGAACGTCAACTATTCACAAAGGCGCAAAATGAAACTTGGGATCCTCACCTGGCATGCCCGCACGGACGTAAACGTCCGTGCTATGAGCCAAAGCCGACTCAAGTCGGCTAGTCCGCTTTAGCGGGCTTCGGCTCAATAGCACGGGGATTAATCCCCGTGCGGACAAAATCCCACGTAACCACCCCGCACTGGAAGATGCGCAGGAATTGGAAGTCTGAAATCAGATTGTAGAAACAGCCATGAACACATATTACTTGACTGCAAAATTCAAGATCTTATATGCGATAATATCAATACTGATATTCGCAATATTATTCAAAATATTTACGCCGAACTATGTCTGTCTTGGTATATATGGCGCTTTTATTCTGGTTACATCGTTCAAGAACATAATAAGCGAAAAAACAGTAATTTCCGACAAGGGAATTGAATATCACAGACTCGCATTAACATTCAGTACAAAATGGGAAAATGTTAGAAAACTTGATACGCAATGGTTTAAGCCATTCGAACAAGAAGGAATATCTCTTGTTGCCGACCAAATTCGGATTACAGAATGGTGGTCTGGTAACTATAAAGCGTATGGGGATGGAGTCGAAAGTCATTTATCCCATTTTCAAAATTTTCCAAAAACTGGCGCGACTCCGAACTCGGACAACAAATCAAGCAACACGCGCCACAATTATTTGAAAAAGGAAAATCCGCGTAAATCCGTGAAATCAGTGGCTAAAATAATTTAGGAGCAATATGAATAGAAAATATACAAACAGAAAATATCTCGACGCCCTCGAAAAGAAAGTCCTTGTCTTCGACGGCGCGATGGGAACCAGCCTGCAAGTCCAAAACCTGACTGCCGAGCATTTCGGCGGCGAGCAATACAACGGATGCAACGACTATCTCGTTATCTCATATCCCGAAGCCGTGGAAAAAGTCCATCGCTCCTTCCTCGAAGTCGGCGTGGATGTGCTCGAAACGGATACCTTCCGATCCAATCGCATCACCATGGCGGAATACAAACTCGGTGACCGAGTCATCGAGATCAACGAAACCGCTGCGCGCCTTGCGAAAAGACTCGCTGATGAATATGCCAGACCCGAGGCTCCAAAGTTTGTCGCGGGTTCCATCGGCCCATCGGGCAAACTCCCTTCTGCCAATGACCCCGAGCTCTCCAACGTCAGCTTTGATGATCTTGCCGAGACCTTCCGCGAACAGGCTGTCGGTCTGATCCAGGGCGGCGTGGACCTGCTCCTCATTGAAACCTCGCAGGACATCCTCGAAGTCAAAGCCGCCATCACCGGTATTCACAAAGCCTTCGAGGAGACCGATGTCTATTTGCCGATCCAGGCTCAGGTCACGCTCGACACGACAGGCCGCATGCTGCTCGGCACCGATATCAACGCTGCGCTCGCCATCCTGGAAGGCATGGGCATCGACGTCATCGGTCTCAACTGCTCCACGGGCCCCGAACACATGCGTGAGCCCATCCGCATCCTCGGCGAAAATTCCACGCTGCACGTTTCGTGCATTCCCAACGCGGGACTGCCTCTCAACGTGGATGGTCAGGCTGTGTATCCGCTCGAGCCCGAACCATTCGCGAAGGACATGTATGAATTCGTGACCAAGTACAACATCTCTGTTGTGGGTGGATGCTGCGGGACGACTCCTGAACATCTGCGACTCTTGATCGAAAAACTGGATTCGCGTCCTGCGACGAAACGCCCGCTTCACTCCACGCCTCAGCTTGCCTCCGCCATGTCCGCCATCTCCATGCGACAGGATCCCCCGCCAACCCTGCTCGGTGAACGTCTCAACGCCCAGGGCTCGCGCAAGTTCAAGCGACTGCTGCTCGAAGAAGATTATGACGCCATTTTGGAGATCGCCCGTGAACAAGTGGACTTCGGCGCGCACGCCCTCGACATTTCCTGCGCGGTCACCGAACGCCCTGACGAAGTGGAGCTCATGCGCAAGGTCATCAAGAAACTCGAGATGGGTGTTGATGTTCCACTCGTAATTGATACAACAGAATTGGATGTTCTCGAAGTGGCACTCAAGACCGCGCCTGGACGATGTTTGATTAATTCAACGCATCTCGAATCAGGTCGCGAAAAAGCCGATAAGATTTTCAAACTGGCAAAAGAACATAATGCCGCTGTGATTGTTCTCACCATTGATGAGGATGGCATGGCAAAGACGCGCGAGAAAAAACTCGAAGTCGCCAAGCGCATCTACGACATCGCCGTCAACGATCACGGGCTCAAGCCCGAGGATCTGGTTTACGACGCGCTCACATTCACCCTCGCCACAGGCGACCAGGAATTTGTCGACTCCGCAATTGAGACGATCGAAGGCATACGGCTCATCAAGCAAAACCTGCCCGGCGTGATGGCATCTCTCGGCGTGAGCAATCTATCCTTTGGCCTCGCCACGCATGCCCGACCTGTCTTGAACTCGATCATGCTCTATCACTGCGTGCAGGCCGGCATGGACATGGCGATCATCAACCCGGCTCACGTTACCGCCTACGCCGACATCCCTGCCGAAGAAAAGGAAATGGCTGAAGACCTGCTCTTCAACCGCCGGGCCGACGCGTTACAGCGTTACATCGAATATTATGAAAAGGTCACGCCAACATCTGAATCGACTCTTGCCAACCCCACCGAAGGAATGACCGCTGAACAACGCCTGCACTGGAAGATCGTCCACCGTCACAAGGAAGGCGTGGAAGCGGATATTGACGAGATCATCAACCGTGGTCTCTCTTCCACCCTTGGGGGAAGGGATGGGGATGAGGGCGAGAAACCAATCAAATACAACCCGCGTCTTCCCGATGAACTCAAAGAACGCATCCGTAAGCTTCGTAAAAATTCTACTGAAGCCGAGCAACTCATGTGGAAGATTCTTCGCAACCGCGGTTTCCATGATGCCAAGTTCCGACGCCAGCATCCAATGGAAGGTTTTATTCTGGATTACTATTGCCACGAAGCAAAACTTTGTGTTGAATTGGACGGAAGTCAACACAATGAAGACGAGCAAGTCAAATATGATGAAGAGCGCACAAAGATACTACGTGAAAAACAAGGTGTTCGAGTGATTCGATTCTGGAACAGTGACGTTTTGAACAAAACTGAAACAGTCTTAAATGTCTTATGGGATATTCTTGATGAGAGACTCGCACCCTCACCCCTAACCCCTCTCCCAGCGGGAGAGGGGGAATATCACCCAACCAAGCACGAAACAGCGGTTCACACCTTGAACAA
>JANMSY010000504.1:0-3203 GCA_031389865.1 Anaerolineales bacterium
TTAGTTCTGGCAGGAGCAGGAGCCACCGCAGCCACAGCCGCCTTCGCCGTGCTCATGGCCGTGTTCCTTTGCGTTGGGATTATTTACTGCGAAGCCAGCGCCGCGTACGGGATCGTTGACGAAGTCAATGGTCGCGCCGCGCAGATGATCAATGGACACTTCATCCACAACAACCTTTACGCCATTTGCTTCAAACGTGGTATCACTATCGCGGAAATTGTTATCCAGTGCCATGCCAAAATTTACACCGCAGCAGCCACCCCCGGCAACGTATACGCGCAGGGCATACCCTTCCAGGTTGCGTTCTGCAAGAATATTGCGAACAGCGTCTGACGCAGCTGTTGATAAAGTAATCGCTGTAGTATCAATCTGAGTGATTGTTTTCGTGTCGAGTTCCTGTAACATGTGTTTCTCCTTTTGGAGTGAATTGGATGGATATTATCAAATTCAAGCGAACCTGTCAACCATGGATGCTCATCGAATTATCATTCTTGACACTTCCTTCTTGCGCCTGTAAAATCCGTCTGCAATGCCGGGCGAAAGCCCACAACCTACCATTCTCAGGAGGAGAATTTACATGTCAGTAATGGGACTTACCCCAGTGGAGACGATTGCAATCTGGGCAGTATTTGGAATTGCAATCGTTGGCTTGTTGTACGCGGTGTTCCTGCGCTCCCAGATCTTACGGGAAGACAAGGGGACTGCAAAGATGCAGGAAGTCTGGAATGCGATCAAGGATGGAGCGAATGCTTATTTGCAAAAGCAGTTACGTTCCATCTTGCCATTAATCGCGGTTTTGACGGTCGTGCTCTTCTTCTCCGTCTATATTGTTCCACCCACTCCGGAAGCTTTGGAGCGATTTGAAGGTTCTTCACCAGACCAGGTACGTTTAATCATTGGCTTTGCCCGTGCAATTGCCTTTGTGATGGGTGCAGGCTTCTCTCTGGCAGTTGGACGAATTGGCATGCGCATGGCTGTGGAAGCAAATGTACGAGTAGCTTCCGCTTCCAAGCGTTCATTCGGTGAGGCGCTCCGCATTGCCTACCGGGCTGGCACGATCACAGGCATGCTCACCGATGGACTTGGTCTGCTGGGTGGAACTGTGATCTTCATGGTGCTGGGTATCGCCGCACCTGATGCCTTGCTTGGCTTTGGTTTTGGCGGTACGCTGCTCGCATTGTTCATGCGCGTGGGTGGTGGTATCTTCACAAAAGCGGCGGATGTAGGAGCCGACCTCGTCGGTAAAGTGGAAGCAGGCATCCCCGAGGACGATCCGAGAAACCCTGCTGTGATCGCAGACCTCGTGGGTGACAACGTCGGTGACTGTGCAGGCATGGCCGCTGACATTTTCGAGTCCTATGAGGTAACGATCGTTTCCGGACTTATCCTCGGTTTGGCTCTCTGGCACATCACCGGCCAGCTTGAGTGGATCATCTTCCCCTTGATGGTCCGCGGTATCGGTGTGCTCTCCTCCATCATCGGAACATATTTTGTCAAGGCTGGCAAGACTGGCAAGAGTGAAGATGCCATGCGGGCGATTTTCAGCGGCTTTATTACCTCGGCCATCGTCTCTGCCTTGTTATTCTTTCTCGCTGGCTTCTTCTATTTGAATACACCTGATATGGATGCATGGGGCGGCTGGTGGCGCCTGCCGCTGGCTGTCGGTGTGGGTGTTTTACTTGCGGTCGTTATCGACCGCCTTACGGAATATTTCACGGGCACCCATGCTGCCCCTGTGAATGAAGTCAAGAAAGCTGCCGATACGGGCCCGGCAACCCTTATTCTTAACGGTGTCTCTCTTGGTTTCGAGTCGTCTGTGTGGTCCGTGCTCGTCATTGCGCTCACCATTATTGCCTCTATCGGCATTTTTGGCTCGATCGATAACCCGGCTCTGGATGCGGTGGGGCGCTCCACCTTCATCCTGTATGGCGTTGCGATGACGGGTATCGGTATGCTTACGCTGACCGGTAACAACGTTGCCATGGACTCGTTCGGTCCGATCTCGGACAATGCCAATGGTATTGGTGAGATGGCCTGGTCGGGTCAAACAGACAAGGCTACCCGCGATGCTCAGCAGATCATGGCAGATCTCGATGCTGTAGGTAATACCACCAAGGCGATTACAAAGGGTGTGGCAATTGGCTCCGCGGTGATCGCGGCCGTTTCGCTGTTTGGATCATTCCTTGTGGATGTATCCCGTGCGCAAGCGGCACAGGGTATTGCCCTTGCCCAACAAATTCAAGCAATCGGTATTCGTGTGGATGTTCCGCAGGTCTTTGTAGGTATGTTGATCGGCGGCGCGCTGCCGTGGTTATTCTCTTCGTTCGCCATCCAGGCAGTTGCACGCGCAGCGTCCTTGATCGTTCTGGAAGTCCGCCGCCAGTTCAAGCTGGGTGTTCTGGAGGGAAAAGTCAAGCCGGATTATGCACAGGCAGTCGAAATCTCGACAACAGCCGCACAAAAAGAACTGGTCTCTCTGGCTTTGCTGGGTATCGTGACACCGATCGTTGTGGGCATTTTCCTGCACGTCGAAGCGCTGGGTGGTTTCCTGGCCGGCATCATCGTTTCAGGTCAATTACTGGCGGTTTTCCTCAACAATTCCGGCGGCGCCTGGGATAATGCCAAGAAATTGATCGAAGATGAGCCCAAGAATGTGCAGAATAACACGGGCAAGGGTTCAGAACGGCACAAAGCTGGCGTAGTGGGTGACACTGTGGGTGACCCCTTCAAGGATACTGCTGGTCCGGCCCTCAACCCGATGATCAAGGTCGTGAATCTCGTTGCTGTGATCATTGCACCGATCGTTGTGCAATATCAGGATGCGACTGGAGCGACCATGTACATCGTTTGGCTCGTCGGTGTCGCACTGATCGGTGTGCTCGCCTGGGCAGTTGTCCGGTCAAAGGCGCCGGCTCCCGAAATGGGTGCTAGTGTGGTTGCTGCCCCGGTGGCAGTAGCCAGCAAAAGCAACAAGGCTAAAACCAAGAAGTGAGTTCGTGAATTGAACAGGAGGCCGGTGCTTGCAGGCCTCCTGTTTTTATGAAATAGATCAACGTGCGATAAACGTTGCTTGTATTGGTGGGTATTGAGCAACATATATAATCTGGTGTCTTTGCTGTGAGGAAAGTAACTCTCATTGAAATGAAAACCTTCCTGGTTAAGTGGAAAAAAGAATGGACAGCATGCATACTTGTTGTCCTGAT
>JANMSY010000527.1:0-4123 GCA_031389865.1 Anaerolineales bacterium
TCAAATGGTGGTTCTGCTGGTGTATGGAGAGGATATGGAGCCAGCCACATTGATCCTACATGGTAACGACGGGCAGACATGGCTTTCCATCTTTAACAATCCGCTCCAAGGCCCTGATATTTCATTGAGCGCCACCATTCAGAAGGCGCTTGAAATCAACGTATTGATTCCTGCATCCAGGATTGGATAGGCGATCTTGCCTGCCTTTCATTGCATCAAATGGCACTGACTGCAATTAGGAGATTTCTGTATAATCGCCAGCTATTCCAACACTGAAGAGGAGAATATGAGAATAATGAAGGTATTGATTTTTTCGTTCCCAATTTGTCAGGAAATCTATGAGTTCAAACACGCAACGAGAGCAAGCGCGTGCACGTATTCGTAAACAAAAAATGACTACCAATCTGATTTGGGGTGGGATCGGGGTAGCTGTGATCGCAGCGATTGGATTTTTTGTCTGGCAAGGTGTCCGTCCCGCTGCGGGAGAATCCATGATGTTTGCAATCAGCAACATTGCTGGTATCGGGCAGGGATTCCGTGATACAAATCAATGGCTTGCTGTACTGACGAACCATGCCTTCCCCGTGACGTTCTACGCGGGCGACGCGCTCGGCTCGTTCAACTCGTGGGCACGGATCATGACCGCAAACCTGGCTGGCCTCGGAATCGTGGGGCTTGTATTCCCGTATATGGAGACATCCTGTGGCAAACACTAAAAAGGCGCAACCAAAAATCAAGGTACTCCTGGCGGATGATCATCACATCGTCCGCTCGGGGATTCGACAATTGCTTGAAAGCTCGAAGGATATCCAGGTGATCGCGGAAGCCGGGGATGGCGAAGAAGCGCAAGCGCTCATACAGCAGCATAAGCCTGACGTAGCCGTGCTGGATATTCAAATGCCAAAAGCGAGCGGCATCGAAGTAACTCGCTGGGTACGTTCGCATCTGCCTGAGATCGGAGTGTTGATCCTGACGGCTTACGACGACGAACCCTATGTCATGGCTGTTTTGCAGGCCGGTGCAAATGGATACGTTCTCAAAACAGCCAAGACTGAAGATTTGATCCAGGCTGTCCACGATGTATTCGAGGGGAAATCGGCGCTGGATGCAGTCGTAACTCAAAAATTAATGTCCAATATTTTCAGGAAGCCAGATAAGACTGCTGTTGAACCTCTCACCGATCGGGAACTCGACGTCCTGCGGCTGGCCGCCAAAGGGTTTACGAACAAATCCATTGGTGTGCAGTTGAGCATCAGTGACCGGACCGTGCAGGGACATCTCGCACACATCTTTGCCAAGCTGCAAGCCGCCAGCCGCACCGAAGCTGTCATGCGCGGCGTCTCCCTCGGCTGGATCTCACAAAGCACAGGCGACATCGCCGAAGTATGAAGAACACGCGTGCCCCTGTCCTGCGCGGTCTAACCGTGCAGCTGCTTGCCATCACGGTCCTGCCGCTCACCCTGCTGCTGTTACTGATCGCGTTTGGAAGTGTGTCGCTTCATCAGCAGGATATGCGCGCCCTGGTCGGTGAACGCGATGAACGCGCGGTTCAATCTGCGGCCGCCGCGCTGGATTCAGAACTTCATCACCGCGCTGCGAACATTTCCAGTCTGGTGGCATTGGCGGAAGTGGCAGAAAATAATTCCTCCATTTTGACAACGGACGACATTGCCTCTGATTTCGACGGCGGGCTCGCTTATTTGGATATGAATGGGCGCGTGATCACCAGCATGCCGCCATCTGGGATTTGGAACAGGCTCGGGCAAACCGACATTTCCCTCGCCGCTGACTCCGGACCCGTATTCTCACCGCCATTTCTCGACCCCGCATCGAATAGATTCCTCGTCATTATCTGGCAGGCCATCCCTTCCCAAAACATGATCGTGGCAGGCGCATTTTCACCTGAACACCTGGCGCGCGAGACCCTGTCCGCTTCATATCCCGAAGGTTCTCATGTAACGATCTTCCTGCTCGATCCTTCGCATCAGGTTCTGTTTTCCAGTGGACCTCTTGCCTCCGAAGACATTGCAGCCGATCATCCAGGTGTTAGTGAAGCCACGCGTGGCGAAAGCGGGACGACCTATTTCAAGCAGCACGGAATTGAACATGTTGTTGCATTCAGTTCGATCACAGCAACAGGCTGGGCACTGATCACAACAGAGGAGTGGGAGATGGTAGCCAGCCCATCCCTGCGGATCACACAGTTGGCTCCGCTGGTCATCGTACCCGCATTTATCCTGGCACTGCTCGCGCTGTGGTTCGTGGTAACCCGCATTGTGCAACCTCTACAAAAACTGGAAACGAAAGCCGCCGCGCTTGCCTGGGGAGATTTCGACGCCATTAAAGATCCAGTGGGTGGAATTTCCGAAGTCAAACACTTGCAAATGGAATTAACGGAAATGTCCCGCAAGGTGCAGGCTGCACAGGAGGGATTGCGTGAGTACATTGGTGCGATCACCACCGCGCAGGAAGAGGAACGGTTGCGGCTGGCACGCGAATTGCATGATGACACAATCCAATCTGTAATTGCTCTCAAGCAACGAGTGCAGCTTGCCCAGGCAACGGTGAAAGACCAGGCTTCAAAGCGGATACTTGGCGAGTTGGAAACATTGGCAGAGCAAACGATCGAGAACCTGCGTCGAATGACGCGTGCCTTGCGTCCCATTTACCTGGAAGACCTGGGACTTGTAACAGCACTCGAAATGCTGGCACGAGAGACAAGCCAGAATCATTCAGTTGTGGTTAATTTCAAAAAGTCGGGCGGGGAACAGCGTCTTTCACATGAGGTCGAATTGGCGTTATACCGCATCGCCCAGGAGGCATTGAGCAATCTTGTGCGACACTCGCAGGCACAGCAGGCCGACCTGCACATCTCATTTGGCGAGAAGGAAACCAGGCTGGACGTGAGCGACAATGGCATTGGTTTTAACATGCCGAAGAGCCCCACCGACTTTGCGCCGAGTGGACATTTTGGCTTGCTGGGAATCCGCGAGCGCGCAGATTTGATCGGAGCACGCCTGGAGGTAGAGTCCACTCCTCGAAACGGGACCAGGCTTACGATCCGTTTGTGAAGCGATAGTTCTAATCAATCTGCGGACAAAATCAAAATCACCCAGTCATAACGACTGGGTGATTTTTGTCATAAGCAGGATGGCTTGGGATATTTACCGCAATATGGCGGTGAGCAGCATCCATGGGGCTGGGTAAGATTGCACATCTCGACAATTTTCACGGAGGCATCAAAATGCGCACTTACTCTTTGATCGTTGGGGCTGCTCAATGAAACGGCTTCTCCACACAACTTCAATTCTGCTTTTCACCATTGGCATTCTGTTTGCAAATCCCTACATCGTACTGGCGGACGAAGGCGGGGATGAGCATCAACTGGAAATGGAAGTCAATGGTTATCACGTCACCTTGACAAGCGAGAATGATTGGGAAAAGGGTGAAAATATCGTTGTTGTCACGCTCGCGGACAGCATGGGCATGCCCCTGAGCAACGCCGACGTTGAAATCATTATTGCCGCAAAATCAAATGGTCATACAGAAGCGGAAACAGACGCGCATGGTACCGAACCGCAACAAGAGTCGATGCCGGGCATGGACATGGGCGAGCCTGCCGAGGAAACACAATCCCACGAGGAAGAGACTGCAGATCCCATTGCAATGATGGAATCCGAGCAGGGTATGTACACTGTTGAAACACACCTTGAATCATCGGGGGAACATGAGGTTCATGTCATGTTCCATGTCGATGGCGAAATGTTCCAGGCCGATTTTGTTGTTGAAACCCCGGGAACAAGTTCCAAAACAGTCGTGCTGTGGAGTTTCGTCGTGATCAACATGGCGCTGATCACATCTGCAGGCATCATGAAAAAGCAATCCATTCCGGTGAAAGGCACCAAATAACATGGCCACCGAACTCAAACCCAAAAACAAGAGTGTTTTCGCAGGAGGCAACCTGCTGCGGATCAAAGCGATCGACAAGCTCATGCGCAGCAAATGGTTCCCTGGAATCATCCAATGGCCGACGTTGATACTCTTCATGGTTATCATGTTCGAGTTGCTGCTCGGACCCGAGTCCGCGCACGATAATCTCGGCACCGCCCTGACCTGGGTCCTG
>JANMSY010000533.1:0-11268 GCA_031389865.1 Anaerolineales bacterium
ATGTCGCAACCGAGCGGGTACGGGAATATATTCCGCATCCCTATGGTTTCTTTGATGATGCCATTGTGCAGGCAAAGTATTACATCGCGGGCATTTTCAGGAACCAGCCACATCCGTTCGAAAAGACACCTGACAGCCGCATGAACCCGATCCAGAAGCTGACATACTTTGGCATCCTAAATGTACTCCTGCCGCTGCAAATGCTGACCGGCGCGTTGATGTGGGGAGTGCAGAAATTCCCCGAAATCACGAACTGGTTTGGCGGACTGCCCTTCCTGGCCCCGTTCCATTCACTCGTTGCATGGACGTTTGCCACGTTCATCGTCGGTCATGTGTACATGACCACCACCGGCGCAACTCCACTGGAAGCCATGCGCGGCATGGTAACGGGTTACGAAAAAGTGGAAGTCCCGCTTCCGGGCGAGCGCGAGGAAGAGGAAGAAAAGAAATAGACTCTCGCGCTGAGCGGAGGGACAGCGCTCTTCTGTCCCGAAGACGAAGCGGGCACTACAAAAACGCTTCGACTACGCGATGCTCCGCTCAGCGCGATGAAACATGGAGAAACAAAATGACAACTGCTCCCATCACAAAGAAAAGTATTTTCAACCGTCCTGAAAGACCCTATGTCCATCCATATTTCGGAGGGGTTGTATTGGGGATCGTTCTGTTCCTGGCATTCTTCCTGACAGGCAATGGCCTCGGCTCGTCAGGAGCGACAAGCCGCATCGATGCGTTGATCGTCGACGCGATTTCCCCATCACACGTGGATAACAATCCCTATCTGCTCAAGATGGCAGGCGGCGACCTAAATCCGCTCGATGACTGGATCATCCCCGTATTCCTGGGTGCACTGATCGGCGGCTTCACATCGGGCACGATCTTTGGACGAGCCAAAATCGAAACCACCAAAGGTCCGAATGTCTCGAACCGCACACGCTGGCTGATGGCGTTCATGGGCGGTACCATATTCCTGTATGGGGCACGCATGGCGCGCGGATGCACCTCCGGCCAGGCACTTTCAGGCGGTGCATCGCTGGCGGCAGGATCCTGGGTGATCATGTTTGCCATCTTCGCGGGTGCGTATGCACTGGCGTATTTTGTCCGCAAGTTATGGAACTAGGGAGAGCACGATGAACTTTCCTCTCGAATCATTTATTGCAGTCAGTGCATCCAACCCATGGACGTACGTTGTCTTCGGTTTGATCGGCTTTGCCTTCGGCTTCACACTGGAAATGTCTGGTTTTGGCAATTCAAGAAAACTTGCCGCGCAGTTCTACTTCACCGATCTGACCGTCCTCAAAGTCATGTTCACTGCGATCGTTACCGCCATGGTCCTGCTGTTCGGCGCAGTGGGTCTGGGCCTGCTGAACTTCAACCAGGTCTGGGTCAATCCTACGTACCTATCCTCTGGGATCCTCGGCGGACTCATCATGGGCGTCGGTTTCATCGTGGGGGGGTTCTGCCCGACCACTTCGCTCGCTGCCGCGTCCACAGGCAAAGTGGATGGCATGTTCTTTGTGCTCGGCGGATTCTTTGGCGCGTTCCTCTTTGGTGAGACTGAGCGATATTTTGATGGTTGGTATTCCAATGCAGGATACTACGGGCGTCTGACGCTCGATCAGGTTTTCAACCTCCCTGTCGGTGTCGTTGTCCTTTTGGTCGTTTTGATGGCGCTCTTCATGTTCTGGGGTGCCGAACAACTCGAACGCATCTTTGGTAGGAAGGATCTCACGAAGGAACCGAAACTCCGTATTGCCGGGGCAGGTGCTCTGTTTGCGCTCGCGCTTGCCGTGGTGTTCATCGGCACGCCTTCCTTCGAAGAAAAATACAGCAAGCTGACCTTTACCAGAACAGAGACCATCGCACAGGAAAATGCAGATCCCATTGTCAACACCTATACCTTTTCTGCAGATGAAATGCTCGAGAAACGACTCGTGCAGATCGCCCCGGCTGAGTTATTCCAGACCGTGTACAGCCAGGGTATCAACCTGGTCATGCTGGATGTCCGCCCTGAATCGGACTACAACCTCTATCACGTGAATGGCGCCATCAACGTTCCGCCGGACAAACTGCCCCGCGTCATCCCGGACCTGTTGACTGAACCGCCTGCGAACAGCGTCTTCGTGTTGATGAGCAACGACGAGGCGGCCGCGACTGGAGCGTGGAAACAACTTTCGGCTTCGGCCGTTCCGAATGTCTACCTCCTGGAAGGCGGAGTCAATAACTGGATCGCCTTCTTTGGTGAGGGTGAAGGCTTCGAAGCGGCGTCTGTACTCCATGAAGATCAACTCGGCTACATCTTCCCAGCGGCATTAGGAAACAAGTATGAATCGTGTGACCCCAACCCTGTTGAATATGAAGGCCTTGAATTTGAAAAAAAGATCAAGCTGCAGCTCAAGCGCGATAAATCCGGCGGCGGTTGTGGGTAGATCAATAGTGATAAAAGGAGAATTATGAGTATGGAAATGAAAATCGACTTCCCTGGCGGCTCGCGCGTGGATGCGCACTTCAATAATCTCACTGTGCCCACTGACCAGCCTCCCACTGCCAGCGCCCCAACCCCATTTGACGTCTTTCTCGCCTCCATTGGAACCTGCGCGGGGATTTACGTGCTCGGTTTTTGCCAGCAGCGTGGGTTGTCCACAGAAGGCATCCAGATCATACAGCGCATTCACTCCAATCCATTGAATGGCATGGTGGATGAGATCGATCTCGAGATCCTTGTTCCACCCACGTTTCCGGCGAAATATTACGCTTCATTGATCCGTTCTGCAGAGTTATGCAAGGTCAAGAAGCATCTTGAGAAACCGCCCCGGTTCAACGTTACGACCCGGTCATATACGTTGACAAGCTGATTTTAGATACCAAAAGAGGCCCTCGTCATGAGGGCCTCTTGGTATTCGGTTCCATTCCCTATGTACTACTGCTCTGTGATCGTTATTGTCTCGATCGCATCACCTGCGAAATCGGGATTCTGGTCAGGGTCGCGTCGGGTGATGTTATTGACAACATCCATCCCCTGGGTGACCTGCCCAAAAATGGTGTGCCTGCCAGTGAGATGCGGGGTGGGTGCATATGTAATAAAGAACTGGCTGCCATTTGTATTGGGTCCCGAGTTTGCCATTGCCAGCAAGCCGGGTTTGTCAAAAGCCAGATCATCACTGAACTCATCCTCGAATTCATATCCGGGGCCGTTCATGCCGGTGCCGGTTGGGTCACCGCCTTGCGCCATGAATCCGTCAAGTACTCGATGGAAGGTCACGCCATTGAAGTAGCCCTTGCAGGAAAGGAAGACAAAACTATTCACCGTCTTCGGCGCTTTATCAGGATACAGCTGCATCTCGAACTCACCGCCCGTTGCCATCTTCACGTTCGCGAAATATTGTTTGCCTGTATCGATGCCCATGGGCGGAGCACTGCTGTACTGTTCCGCTGCGGGAATCTCTGCAAAGCGTTCACAGAGGGCTGTGTCTGCAGAATATAGACTCGTTTGAGCAGTAGGCTCCTCATCTTTAGGAGAGAAAAACCACACTCCCGCCACGACCAGCAATATAACAACTCCCAGAAAAACAAATTGAGTGGTCCTCTCAGTCTGTTTGGCCTTTAAGGCCCGTTGCCGCTCTTCTATTTTCTTTCTGCTTGCCATTTCTTTGTGTCTCCTTGAAGAAAATAATTTTTATTAATTCCGACGATCATATTCATTGGGTGATTTTTGTCCATTCTAGCATAGGTGACTGTCACTTCGCTACAATGGACATCTCAAATATAATCCAGGGCGTGTTAAAGTCTTTTTTCCGCAGACCCATTTTTCTCCCACAGGATCATGGTTCCTGGGTATTCATTTTTAGCCCTCTTCTCATTGGCCACTTCGCGGGCAGGCAATTCAGCATGGCATCGTTGTATCTGGTGACCGCCGCAATTGCAGCATTCCTGGTCCGTCAGCCGATTACCATGGCTGTCAAAGCCTATGCGGGACGGCGGGCCAGGGCTGATCTGCCCGCTGCACGCTTCTGGATATTCATATATGGAGTCATTATCCTCCTGGCGTTGATCGGGTTGATCCGCTCAGGATTTGCGTATGTTCTTTTTCTGGCAGTGCCGGGCGCGCCTGTTTTTGCATGGCACCTATGGCTTGTGAGCAAACGGGAGGAACGCAGGCAGGTCAATGTTGAGATCATTGCCACAGGAGTCCTTGCGCTTGCCGCACCTGCCGCGTACTGGGTCGGTATTGGCAGCTATGAGCCGATCGGCTGGTGGCTATGGGGGCTGACGTGGCTTCAGAATGCGGCCAGCATCGTCTACGCATATCTCAGGCTTGAGCAACGGGACCTGCCTCATGTCCCCGCGCGCAGCGAACGCTGGAGGATGGGACGGCGCGCGTTCGCGTACACGACGTTCAATCTCGCCGCGTCTCTAAGCCTGGGGCTGACCGCCGTTTTACCTGGCTTCCTCTTCATCCCATACTTGGTACAATGGAGCGAGACACTGTGGGGCATTTTCCATCCTGCGGTTGGATGGAAACCCACTCGTATTGGCATCCGTCAACTGATTGTCAGCATAGTGTGGACGATCCTGTTTATCGTCATGTGGAGGCTGTAATGGACGAACTGAAATGGGAAGTACTCAGTGAAGTGCAGGGGCGCCTGGAGGCAGAATTCATCAAGAGCTATCTTGAAGCATCCGGCATTGACGTCGAACTTTTCCAGGAATCGGTGGGACATCACATCTATCCCGTCACCGTTGACGGGCTCGGACGTGTTCAAATATTTGTTTCCAAGGAACAATCAAAGGAAGCGCGAAAGCTCCTGGAAGAATACACTAACGCAAGGGATTAATATAATAGAATGAAGGATACAGTCATACTCGTTACAAGGTACGGCATGGGGAAAGCAGATGAAAAACTGCAGTTCACCTTGATCGGCAAATATCTGGAATTGATTTCTCAAAATGGAATTCCTCCCGCCGCCATCTGCTTCTATACCGATGGTGTCAAGCTTGTCTGTGAGGGCTCACCTGTGATCGAACAACTGCGTGCACTGGAATTAAAAGACGTACGTCTGATCGTCTGTTCCACATGTTTGAAGTACTTTGACCTCCACGAAAAGGTGCAGGTGGGCATTGTCGGCGGCATGGGTGATATTTTGGAAGCACAAATCAAAGCCGAGAAAGTGATCACCCTGTAGGCATGCCCACATCGCAGCGCACGTCCGACCCACACAATCGCACGCTCCTCCGCCGTTCCCTGTTAACAGCTGCCATTGCTGTGATGCTCCTGACAGCCATGCTGCTCGTACCACCCACAGCCCAGGCCTCCGCGCAGCTTCAGTCCACATCCACTCCCACGCCGCAACCCACGCCCACATTTGACATCCTTCGCCTGGAAAAACCAGTCATTGCTGCAGATCATTCCGAGCAGGTAAAAAAGGGCTCAATCCTCTATTGGGGTATCTGCATGGCATGCCACGGCGACGGTGGGCAGGGACTCTCCGAAGAATGGAAGGATGCCTTCGGCGCAGAAGACCGTAACTGCTGGCAGTCTGGCTGCCACGGGCCTGACCATCCGCCCCAGGGTTTTCTCATCCCAAAAGACAAGATCATTCCTGCCGTGGCGGGTTCGGGCATGCTGACCCGCTTCAAAAATTCACAGGAGTTACACGATTACATCCTTGCCAATATGCCCTGGTGGGACCCCGGTCAACTGACAGATGAAGAATCATGGCAGGTTACAGCGTACATTTTGAGCCTGCACAAGGTGATGCCCAGGGAATTCGAACTGGCCGACACCAACGCTTCAGCGATCCGAACTCAATCCGCTGTCCCCCAACCCAGCGACGATCGCCCCGCGGTGGTGACTGTGCTCGGTATTCTCGCCTTCGCGGCCATTGGCATGATTGCGCAGGACTTGCGAAAAAATAAGGCACGTGGTCCAGAACGACCCAACTTCTTCCATCATCTTCATCCACCGACAATTCCTGCCCTGCAGGCACGGTTGCGCCATACACTTGGAGCAGGTGGTCTGGCGGTCTTCCTGTGCCTGGTCCTTCTGGTGACAGGCATCCTGGAAATGTTCTACTACATTCCCGTCCCAGAACACGCGGCAGTCTCAGTGGAGATCATTACATCGCTGGTGCCATTCGGCGCGTTGATCCGAAACCTGCACTTTTGGGGTGCACAGGCACTCATGATCGTGATGACCGTTCACCTCCTGCGCGTGGTTCTCACGGGAGCTTATGCACGCCATCGCAGGCTAAACTATCTGATCGGCCTGGGAATGCTCGTTCTCGTCACATTGCTGGACTTTACAGGCTATGTCCTGCGCTGGGATGAGGGCATCCGTTGGGCACTGGTTGTTGGCACCAACCTGCTCAAAACGGTCCCGTGGATCGGGGACTGGCTTTACCAGCTTGCACTTGGCGGATCCGAACCCGGCCTTTCCTCATTGGAACGGTTCTATACCTGGCACATCTTCGTGTTGACCCTGGCGATGGTCGTTCTGGGTGCGTGGCATATCTTCCGCGTCCGACGCGATGGTGGCGTGGCGGTTCCGCCACCCGATCAACGGGAAGACCACTCACGCATCTCACGTTTTGACCTTGTGCGGCGGGAGGCGTTGGTCATGATCATTGCGGGCGTAACGCTGCTTTTTGTATCCTACATGTTTCCTGCGCCTATTGAACGTCCCATCACCCAGACCCTTGTAGATATCGAAAATGCGCGAGCGCCCTGGTTTTTCCTGTGGGTGCAGCAAATGCTCAAGTATGGAGACCCATTTGCATTGGGTGTTCTCCTGCCCGCCGGCTTGTTGACCCTGCTTGCGATCCTGCCATACACACTTCCACAGGCTGGCAGCCACGAGTTTGGCAGGTGGTTCCCACGCGGGAACCGGGTTGCTCAGATCGTTATCGTTATTGTTGCGCTTGCATTGATTGTTTTAACCATTCTTGCCATCCTACCCACCCCTCAACTATGAAAAATATCTCACGCCGCGATTTTCTAAAAGTTTCCACCAATTCACTCCTGGCTCTGGCTGGCCTGCTGGGCCTTGGCGGGTTGCTCCGCTACCTGAGCTACCAGTTTGACCCCACGCCGACAAGCGAATTTGACATAGGGCCAGCCTCCAGGTATCCGAGGAAAAGCAGTACGATCCTGGCCCACATCCCCGCCATCGTGATCCACGACGATAATGGCATACGCGTGATCAGTCTCGTGTGCTCCCACCTGGGATGCAACGTGGAGGAACGCAATTTTGGGTTTGAATGTCCATGCCATAGTTCGCGCTATGATCTTGACGGACGGGTCTTGAAAGGTCCGGCGAATAGAGATTTGAAAAAGCTGCGTGTTGAAGAATCTGAGGATGGCAATCTACACGTATTTACTAGTTAAGCGAGATATACTTTTATCAGTTGGCAAAAGGAGTGAGGATGAATTTTGACCTGACAGAAGAACAAAAGATCTGGCAAAAAACGGTTCATGAGTTTGTGGCAAAAGAAGTGCAGCCAAAAGCCCACGAAGTGGATGTAACAAGCGAGTTCAACTGGACCGCCACGCGCAAGATGGGTCCGCTGGGATTGCTGTCATTGAACATCCCCGAACAATACGAAGGCGCAGGCGTGGATTCGGTCAGCGCGGCGATCGCGCTGGAGGAAATCGGCTGGGGCTGCGGCTCCACTGCGCTTGCGATCGCGGCACACAATGGGCTTGGTACAACTCCCATTGTCCTGTATGGAAGCGAAGAACTTAAACAGAAATGGCTTCCGCTGGTTGCAAGTGGAAAAAACAAACTGGGCGCGCTGGCGCTCACAGAACCGGGAGCAGGCTCCGACTTGCAGGGTGGGGTCGTGACCAAGGCTGTCAGAGACGGCGGGGAATGGGTCATCAACGGCGCAAAAATGTGGTGCACAAATGCATCCATTGCAGAGTACATCATCACTCTTGTTCGCACGGACCCGGGAGGCGGATCACGTTCATTGAGCCAGATCCTGGTCCCGACCAATACCCCCGGACTCACGATCGGGCCTGCTGAAAAGAAAATGGGCCTGCACGGCTCCCCCACTCATGCAGTACTATATGAGGATGTACGCGTCCCGCTTGGAAACCTGATCGGCGAGGAAGGCCTGGGATTACAACAAACGCTCACCACGCTCGATGGCGGAAGGATCGGTATTGCCGCGATCACGATCGGGTTGGCGCAAGCCGCCTTCGAACACGCGGTCAACTATGCGAGGGAGAGGCAGGCTTTCGGCAAACCCATCTCTGAGCATCAAGCCATCCAATGGATGCTGGCAGATGCCGCTACCGAGATCGAATTGGCGCGCACCATGCTCTTCAAAACGGCCTGGCTCAAGGAACAGGGGCGGCCGTTCAACAAGGAGGCCGCCATGGCAAAGATGTTTGCCACCGAAATGGCCGAACGCGCGTGCCGCAATTCGATCCAGATCCATGGTGGATACGGTTATTCAAGCGAATATCCCGTCGAGCGCATCTACCGCGATGCCCGCCTGATGACCATCGGTGAAGGGACGAGTGAAATCCAGAGATTGGTCATCGCTCGTCACGTGCTGGCAATGGAATAAAACAAAAATACGACTGATTCCACAGTCGCATTTTTTGTTTGGCAGGTACCGTGTTTATGGATATGGAATAGCTGTAAATACCAGCACCTTGTCATTATTCGTCAACGTTAATATGTTGTTTTCGATCTCGAACTCGGCAGTTCCAGTCAAAACCTGCATCACCGCACTTTCCTGAACCATGCGCGCCTCGTCGCATCCCATTAATGTCGAGGTAATCGGGCCACATATCAGTTGACCGCCATCCACCTCATATTCACCGCCAAGAGAGTTGCAGCCTCCGCTGCCACCCACAGTTCCATCATCGCCAAAGGTCAGAGTAGCTTCTGCATCGGTTACAGCGGGATTTAAGGCACCGCTGGGACCATAGGCAGTTAGTTTCCAGGTTCCAACCAGGGAGGACGTCTGCGGTGTGCAGGCAGACATCAGCACAAGACTACTAAACAACAGAATCAGCAGATAGTATTTCATAATTTTTCTCCTTACTTCATCCAAATGACGAGTTGAAAATCGTAAATGTTCCCCATCTACCTTTCCCGGTAGGTTTAAAGCCTCTGTCACTGCCGGTATTGACAGAATTGAAAGTTTGACAGACCAAAATACTCGGGAAATAGCGAAAAATATCGTGCGGTAATTTGTAACAATTCAATCGATGGAACGTCATGTGTTCTAAGGTGTCGATTGCCTGGAAATTCGATCCCAGCCGAATTTACGAATTGCAGCAAGAATCTGCAAAACACATCGACATGACGTATGAGGAACGTAGCGGCCAAATCCGGAAGCGAGGATTTAGTGAACAGACAGCAAGCCATATCTGGTATGGCTAAACAAAATTTTAAGGATTTCACCGAGTTCACTTTCAGCCCAGACCTGCGATGGCGGAAGGAGGCTGGAAAGGGGTAAATTCATCTGTTTCCCGTCCGTTTGGCTGGGAGGGAATTCTTCCTCCTGCCTATTTAAGCTGAGCAAGTTAATAGGAACATACTTTTAAATCTCGAAAGGAAGTGTTATGCGCACTATAATCTTCAATAAGTTTTTGACCGCCATGGCAATCATTGCCATGCTGCTGGTGCTGCTGCCAGTAGCGCCAGCCTTTGCGGCATCCATCACAGTTGATGTTACCAACGATGAAGATGTCAATAATGCCAGTTGCTCGTTGCGCGAGGCCATCGTTGCAGCAAATACCAATGCCTCATATAAGGGCTGCATATACAGCGGCGCGGGTCCCAATGACATCATCACATTGACGAGTGGGTTGACCTATACCCTAAGCATCTTCGGTTCAGACGAATTTTCAGGTGATCTGGATGTTGGTAATGTGGGCGGAACGAGTGGGAGCCTCACCATTCAGGCAAGCGGGGCAACGAACGCGATCGTTGATGCAAACGATATCAATCGTGTGTTTGAGGTCGCAGCACCAGGAAATATCAATCTTACGTTGATTCACATCACGGTCACAAATGGCAATGCCCCTTCTGGTGCAGGCATCGACTTTGAGGGTGCGGGTACGCTCACGCTGACAAATAGCACTTTTTCAAGCAATATTGCCACTGGTGTAGGAAATTGCGGCGCCGGTATTTATAACGACAGCGCTGCCAATATCAACATCGTAAACAGCACAATTGAAGGCAATAGTTGCACCGCCCTGGGAGCCGATGGTGCAGGTCTGTTCAAGGGTACTGGTGGTACGCTCACCATCACTAACAGCACCTTCAGCAACAATTCCACAGCTGATAATGGTGCTGGCGCACACCTGGACATGCCAGTCGGCACAGCTACGATCACGAATTCCACGTTCGCAAATAATGTTGCAGGCGGCAGAGGTGGCGGGCTTCAAGTTGGAAATGGAGCAGTCACGGTTGAGTTTTCCACCTTTTCAGGCAATGCTGCCAACATGGTCAGCGCCAGCACTGGGGCTGCCATTCAGGCGAGCGGCGGCTCTGTGTCGGTCATACGGAGCATTCTCGCCAACTCCACGGCGGGAGAAGATTGCGACCAGCTCAACCCCGGCACAGTGACTCTCACGAATGTACTCGTAGAAAACAACAATGATTGTACCGGATCGATCACTTCCACCCTGGATCCCGGTCTGGGCGCTCTTGGAGCTAACGGCGGGCCCACTCAAACGATGGCGATCACCAACGGCAGCCCGGCCTATAACGCGGCTCTGAGCTGTGCCTCAAAAACGACAGATCAACGTAACGTCGCGCGGCCTCAGAGTTCGGCTTGTGACCTCGGTGCCTTCGAACTCGAAGTTGTCGTTGCCACATTCGAAGATGTGCCGCTGGACTATTGGGCGTGGAGTTTTATCGAGCGACTTTATGATGCGGGGATCACGGCGGGCTGTTCAGCCAGTCCGCTGCTGTATTGCCCCGACGCAACGGTGACCCGCGCCGAGATGGCGGTCTTCCTACTGCGCGGCGTCCATGGCTCTTCCTATACTCCCCCCGCAGTCGGAACCAGCACTGGCTTTGGCGATGTACCCACTGATTACTGGGCAGCAGCCTGGGTCAAACAGCTGGCAGCAGAAGGCATCACAGCTGGTTGTGGGAACGGGAACTACTGTCCTGATTCTGCAGTTACCCGTGCAGAGATGGCAGTCTTCCTGCTGCGCTCCAAACATGGATCAGGTTACAATCCTCCTGCAGTCGGATCCAGCACTGGCTTTGGGGACGTTCCCACCAATTACTGGGCAGCG